>DATLLB010001088.1:0-7901 GCA_035538075.1 Enhygromyxa sp. | reverse complement strand
GTACAGGCGCGGGCTCGGGCTTTGACGCGGCGGGCTCGATCGTGGGTTCGTGGACCGGGAGCTGCGGTGCAGGGGCATCGGCCGCCACGGCCTCCTCGCTCGGGCGAGCGCTCAGGAACAACCCCACGCCGACCGCGGCGGCGACTCCGATGCCCGCGAGCAACCACAACACGGGCGAGCGCTCGCTCTGGCGGCCGGCGACGCGCACGGACGCGACGGCGCCGTGGGTCCCACCGCGCTCGACATACGGCCGCGTCAGCCGAGATGGCCGCGGCGGCGGAGCGCTAGGCATCGTCGCGCGCGTCTTCGTCGGCACGTCCGCGAGCGTCGCGATCACCTCGTTCAGCCGGACGAGGAACGCATCGCACGAAGGTGGTCGTCGGCTCGGATCGATCTCCAGAGAATCGGCGATCAGCTGATCGAGCGCAGGCGAAACCTCGGGCCGCAGCGAAGCCACTCGCGGCGCGACCTGGTGCTGCTTGATCGCCATCAGCATCAGCGGATGCTCGGCCTCGATCGGCAGGCGCTTGGTCAGCAGCTCGAACAGCATCACGCCGAGCGCATAGATGTCGAACGAGACCGTGGGCGGTTTGCCATCGACCTGCTCGGGCGCCATGGTCTCCGGAGTACCGAGCGCCATGCCGGCCGCGGTCGCGCGCTGTGTGGCCGTGACCACGCCCGCCGCGATCCCGAAGTCGAGCACCTTGACCACCTCGCCCTCGGGCAGCGACTGCACCATCACGTTCTCGAGCTTGAGATCGCGGTGGATGACACCCCGCGCATGGGCAGCTCGCACGGCGAAGGCGGTGTCGCGCACGAGTCGGCACGCCCGCGCGAGCGACAGCGGACCCTCGGCCCACAGCAGGCTGTTCAGATCGCGGCCGTCCACGAACTCCATGACCAGATAGAGGCGCTGATCCGGGAGCTCGCCGACGTCGAGCACCTGGATCACGTTCGGATGGCCGGCCGCCGACGCAGCGCGGGCCTCGGCCTCGAAGCGCTGACGCACGGAGGCCTCGTTCGACCACGCTCGCGTCAGCACCTTGATGGCCACGCGTCGACCCACGCGGACGTGCTCGCCGGCGTACACGATGCCCATCGCGCCGCGACCCACGATCTCGCCGACGCGGTAGCGGTCCGCGATCAACCGTCCGGGAGGCAAGCGCTCGGAGTCGGACACGGGGGCCGACGATCGTAACACGATCGCGCTCAGCGATAGGGGCCCTGCTCGCCGCGGAGCGTGCGTCCGAGCGCGAGCAAGGCATCCACGCGCGGGCGCTCGAGCGTGGGATCGGGCAGCGGCGCGGGCAGGACCACGCGCACGCGCGTGGCATCGATCTGCAGCGCCACTGGTCCACCTGCGGCCCAAGCGGGAGCGGCGGCCAGCTCGGCGAGCTCGAGATCGGAGCTCGGCAGCGCGAAGTCTCCCGTCCACAACAAGTGATGCCGCGAAGGGATCGTGACGCCGGGCTCGAGCGTCAGCTCGGTCGATCGCAGGCTGCCGTCGTCGTCGTAAGTGGTCGCAACGGTCAGCACCTGGCCCTCGCGTGCGAGCACCAGCCGCAGATCGGCGAGGTGCAGCACAGCGCCGAAGATCCGCGCGGCCTCGCGCCAGGGGTCGAGGTGATCGCGGACGATCGCCGGAGCCGGCAACGCGGCCGGCAGGCTGTCGATCGCAGGCGCCAGCCCGATCAGAAATTCGACGAACTCGCGCAGCGCGTCGAGCTCGAGCCCGGTGCCGGGCAGGGCGAAGCGCAAGCTGGTGTCGGTGGCCGCGAACAGCTCGACCGGCGCGTCCGCGAGTCGCTCACCAAGACTCGCCAGGATCACCGCGGTCTGATCGGCGTCGCGCGTGCCGAGGGTCAGCGCGGTGCCGCCGAGCAGCCCTCGCCGGGTCCGTAACGTGTGCAGCCCGACCCCGAGGTGTGCGAATTCGACGATGCCGATCACGCACGCCTCACCGTCACGCTGACTGCGATGAAGCTCGAGGTTGGTCTCGCCGACGCGCCCATGCAGGCTGCCGTCGACATGCTCGAGCCCGGTGGCCTTGGCGACCGCCGACCAGATCAAGCGCAGGCGATCCGATCCGACCGCCAGCGGCGTCGCGAGCTCGGGCTGACCCGCGAGCTGGCCGGTCAACACGGTGATCGGAAAGCGCAGCTTGGGGTTGACGCCCCAGGCGACGTCGGCCTCGATCTGCATCACCCACTGCAGCTTGCAGCCGTGCATGTCGAAGCCCGGCGCGAGCGTGCGCGGGAGCTCGAGGTTGAACGGGATCGGTTGCAGCTCGCCGGAGTGATTGTCGAGGCCCACGCTCCAGCGCCCGAACACGTGCTCGCACACGTACTGGCCGCCGAGCCCGGTCGGGAGCGTCTCCTGGGCGATGATCGCGACGTCGAGCTTGCGGTAGCGGTTGCGGTCGACGTTGCCGAGCGCAGCGCTGAGCTGCATCGTCGTGCCAGGCTCGACGGTCTGGCGGCCCAGCGAGATCTCGAGATAGGGGCCCTTGGCCGGCGGCCCGCCGACATGGCTCGCATAGACGATCGCGCCCTGGACGTGCTCGGCGACGCTCGGCGCCGCGGTGAGCTGCACGCCGAACTCGACCCGCGCATCCGGCCACCACGGGATGTCGACGTGCACGCCCACGCTGTACTCGATGGCCAGGCGATCGCCTTCCCACGAGCCCGGCAGCCCGCTGCTCAGATGCAGCTTCGTACGCAACCAGTGGGTGCCGGCCGTAAGCTCGCAAGGCGGGTCGCCGAGCAGCGCGACCGCGTGCTCGAGGAACCGCGAGCTGTTGCGGTGGCGTCCGTATTGGCTGGTCGAGAACCACACCACGTCGCCGATCAGCGTCAGCGAGACCGCGTCGACCGGCAGCGGCTTGGGGCACTCGATCTCGACCGTGAACGCGGCGAGTTCGCCGGCCACGAGCCTTCGCTCGAGCAGCAGCCGCAGGTTGGGTCGCGTCTTGATGAGTGCCATGGCGCGGTTCGCCGCCGGTCGAGGTGATTGCAGCACGGGTGCAGGTCCGCGTCGATCGTCGGGCTACAATCTGCGGAGATGGCCAAGAAGCTCGGCATCGTCGCGCTCGTCGTGCTGCTCCTGATCGGGCTGGCGCTCGGCATCCTCTGGAAGCGGCTGACGGCGCTGCCGGACTGGTACGAGTCGCCCGACATGATCGCCGAGGACGGCAGCCCACGCGTCGATCAGGACTGGGTTCGAATCCCGCACGGTGAGCCGCACGCCGGCGGCTACGTGCTCCGCAACCCGCACCTGCGCTCGCAGGCCAAGCAGGCGCCGCTGCAGAAGGCGATCAAGAAGTCGCGGGCGACCTACGACGGCGGCGACCTCGAGGCCGGCGCGGTCATCAACCTGTCGGAGATGGATCTCGACTCGATGTCGCCGCAGGAGCGCGAGCGCTACCAGCAGACCATCGACGCGTTTCCGGCCTTGACTGGGCGCGACGTCTACGTCGGCATCGAAGGCGGCGTCGACAAGGGCGACGGCACGATCGCGCTCGGCCGCGACACCAAGCTGCGGATCGGCGACACCCGCTACTCGCTGGCCAACGCAGCCAAGCGGCTGAACATGAGCGAGGCCCAGCTGCGCGAGTCGATCGAAAAGGAGCTCGCGCGCATGAACGTTCAGATCCCCGCCGAGACCGAGTGATCCGCGACCGGCTCGGTCGGCAGCAGCGAGTATTCCATCGTGCGGCGGCGCGGCTCGAAGCCGGCCAACCGGATGTGCCGCTCGATCTGCTGGGCCGTCATCATGAAGTGCGCGCCCGCGGTCGAGACCACGTTCTCCTCGATCATCACGGAGCCGAAGTCGTTGGCGCCGAAGCGCAGCGCAATCTCGCCGATCTCCGGACCGAGCGTGGGCCACGAGACCTGAATGTTGGGGATGTTGTCGAGGTACAGCCGCGCGAGCGCCTGCACTCGCAGGTAGCGAAACGCCGAGGTGTCGTCGCGCAGCTTGAGCCGCGTGCCATCGGCCTGAAACGGCCAGGTGATGAACGCCGTGAAGCCGCCGGTCTCGTCCTGCAGGCTGCGCAGGCGATCCATGTGCATGAGCAGGTGCTCGGCGGTCTCCTGAAAGCCGAACACCATGGTCGCCGAGCTGCGCATGCCGAGCTTGTGAGCGGCGCGCATGACCGCGAGCCACTCGTCGGTCGAGTTCTTGAACGGGCTGATGCGGTTGCGAACCTCGTCGTCGAGGATCTCCGCGCCGCCGCCCGGCAGCGAGTCCATGCCCGCTGCGCGTAGCCTCTGCAGCACCTCTTCGACGCTGAGATCCTCGATCTGCGCGATGTGGATGATCTCGGTGGGCGAGAGCGCGTGGAGCTTGAGGCGGAAGTTCTGCTTGGTCCAGCGGAACAGGTCCTCGTAGTAGTCGAGCCCAAGCTCGGGGTTGAGGCCACCCTGCAGCAGGATCTGAATGCCGCCGAGCTGCTCGGTCTCGCGGAATTTCTGGGCGAGCTGGTCCTTGCTCAGCACATAGCCGCGGCCGGTCTTGTCGGTCGGCGGTACGTAGAAATTGCAGAACTTGCAGCGCGTGACGCAGTAGTTGGTGTAGTTGACGTTGCGGTCGATGATGTACGTGACCAGCCCATCGCCGTGCAGAAGCGATCGGCGGCGATCGGCGGCCTCGCCCAGGCGCATCAGCGGGGCGCTCTCGTAGATGCGGATGCCTTCGGCGAGATCGATGCGCTCACCGTTGGCGGCGCGCTCGAGGATCGCGTCGATGTCGAGCAGCTCGCCGCGACGCGTGCGTGCGCGAACCAGCTGCTCCGGCGCGGCAGCCCCGGCGAAGTGCACATGGATTTGATCCTCCGCGTGCAACCCCGGGATCTCGATCAGCTTGGCCGCCCGGCAGCGCGACAGATACTCGACCAAGCCTTCGCGCTGCTGGGTCTCGAGCCCGTAGCGGATGGTCTTGCGCAGGTAGCTGGCGTAGCGGGCCTCCGGCAGCACAGTCGCGCTCGCGTCCCCACGGCGCAGCAGCTCGTCGCGGTAGTGCTTGGCGATCGCCTCCGCGTACTTTCCGAGGCTGCGGTCGCGCGCTCGCTGCAGCGCCTCCACGTGCGCCGGCGTGAGCAGGCCCGGTCGCGCGGCCCAGAACGCGAACACCATCGGCAGCCCGGTGGTCGCGAACCATTGCTCGCCGAGATCCCACGAGTGCTCGAACTTCTCGCGCAGACCGAACGCAGCGTCGCCGATGATCAGCGCTCCGGCCTCGCCACTCGAGTCGCGTACTAACCCCTCGCCGCGCCCATGGGGCACCGCGATCAGCTCCGGCTTCAGCCCGCGCTCGTGCAGCAGCAAGCGCAGCAACAAGGCCGAGCTGCGCGAGGCCCCGTCGAGGTAGATGGTCGTGAGCGACTCGATCGGCCGCTCGGCGACCACGACGACGGTCTCGACCGCGCCGCGACAACCAATGCCGATCCCCGGCACGACCTCCCACTCGGGGTGATCGACGTAGCTGGCGACGGGCACCAACGCGAGATCACACTCGCCCGCAGCCAGGGCCGCCGCGCATTCGCTGGGCAGCGCCTCGATCACGTCGAACATCGGCGATCCGTCGGGCAGCCGGGGCGTGTGCTTGGGATCGATGAGCGTGTGATAGAGCGGCCGCGCGTTGAGGAACGAGACCGCCTGAACCCGAAGCGTGCTGGTCGTCATCACATCACCACCGGGAGCGAGACGCGGCTCGAGTACGGCATGCTCGCGCCGATGCGGATGCCCTCGAGCGGGCTGCCGTCGTCGATCCAGCGCACGTTGTAGAGCGTGTCGCGTTCGACCGCGACGCGGCCGGCCTCGCGGATCAAGCGGACCAGATCGTTGCGAGACAGCGCCTGCGGGGTCTCAGCGCCGGCCATGTGATAGATTTTCTCTTCCTGCACGGTGCCGTCGAGATCGTCGACGCCGAAGCTCAAGGCGATCTGTGCGGTCTTGATGCCGATCATGATCCAGTAGGCCTTGATGTGCGGGATGTTGTGCAGCATCAGGCGGCCGACCGCGTAGGTGCGGAGGTTGTCGATCCCGGTCGGCGGCGGCAGCTTGCTCAGATCGTTGTTGTCGGCATGAAACGCGAGCGGGATGAAGGTCTGAAAGCCTCCCGTCTCGGCTTGCAGCGCGCGCAGCCGCAGCATGTGATCGACTCGCTCCTCGATGGTCTCGACGGTCCCGTACAGCATCGTGCAGTTGCTGCGGATGCCGAGCCGATGCGCGGTGCGATGGACCTCGAGCCACTGATCAGCGTCGGCCTTGCCGCGACAGATCTTGCGTCGCGCTCGCTCGGCGAAGATCTCCGCGCCGCCGCCCGGCATGCTGTCGAGCCCGGCGTCGCGCAGCTCGGTCAGCACCTGCTCGTAGCTCAGCCCGTACTTCTCGGCGAAGTAGTGGATCTCGACCGCCGTGTACGCCTTCAGGTGAATGTCGGGCCGCAGATCCTTGAGCGTGCGCAGGACATCCTTGTAGTAGTCGAAGCCGAGGTCGTGATGGAGGCCGTTGACGATGTGGATCTCGGTGACCGACTGATCCAATCGCTCGACCAGCTTCTGCCGGACCTCGTCGACCGACATGGTGTAGGCCGCCGGCGCGTCGGGCTCGAGCCGCGCGAACGAGCAGAACTTGCAGTCGGCCACGCAGACGTTGGTCGGGTTGATGTGGAAGTTGACGTTGAAATAGGTGTGGTCGCCGTGCAGCGCCTCGCGGCGCTCGTTGGCCAGCGATCCGAGCGCGAGCAGATCGGGGTACTCGTACAAGAACACGCCGTCGTCGAGCTCGAGGGGCACGCCCTCGCGGACCTTGGCGGCGATGCTGGCGAAGCGGGCGGTGTCCTTGCGGCGGGTCATGTCTCGTCCTCGCGATTGATCTCGAACAGTTGGATCGGGATGGTGTGCCGGCCGGTCTCGAGCGCGCGCGGGACCGCGTCCTCTTGCAGCGCGCAGACCAGCCCTGCTTGTTCGATGAGGTTGCGCAGGCCGGTGATGCTGGCCTCGTTCGGGCGCGTGACGCCAGCGACCGGGAGGTGGCGTTCGGCCTCGACTGGACCCGCGAGCGTGTCGGCGCCGAAGCCCAGCGCGACCTGGGCGAGGCGGATGCCGATCAGGTCGTGGCGCGCCTCGACGCGGATCGATCCCGGCAGCGCGAGCCGGGCCACGCCGATCAACCACAGGCGGTGGGTGCCGGCCGGATCGGCGCAAAACGGCGCGATGGAGCAGGGGCCCAGCAGCGGATTCTGCTCGAGCGGCTGTCGAGCTTCGTGTGCGGCGAGCTCGAGCAACCACGCGACGTAGCGGTGGATGGCGAGCTCGTCGTCCGGCTCGACCGGGAGCAGCACGCGGTCGCCCGGCTGCCAGGCGTCGGGCTCCGGCCAGGCGGGCAGCTCGAGCTGTTGGTTGCGGCGCAGGATCGCCGCGCCGATCGGTGGATCCCACGACGGCGTCGGGCGCAGCAGCGTGCGACGATCGAACAGATCGGCGCGGCGCTCCATCGCGAGGTAGCCGATCCGCGGCGGGTTGTCGCGCAGGGCCAGCAGCGTCTCGGCGTCCATCTCCAGTGTCATGGGGTCCCCCAGCGAGGCAGAAGGTCGATTGGCAGGCCCGCACGGTCGAGCGCGCGCGCGACCACGGTGTCGACCGCTTGCTCGAGCGTGGAGATGCCCGCGTAGAAGCTGGGCACGGCAGGAAGCACGATCGCGCCGGCCTCGGTCGCGGCGACCATGTTGCGCAGGTGCACGAGGCTCAGCGGAGTCTCGCGCACGACCAGGATCAACTTCTTGCGCTCCTTGAGCGCGACCTCGCAGGCGCGGCCGATCAGATCGTCGCCGCCGCCATGCGCGACGCGGGCGAGCGTGGACATCGAGCAGGGCATGACGACCACCGCGTCGCGCATGGC
>DATLLB010001087.1:0-8413 GCA_035538075.1 Enhygromyxa sp. | reverse complement strand
GCCGCGGCCTTGGCCTGCGCGTCGCCGGCAATCAGGACGACATACGTCGGGACGCCGTCGTCATCGTAGAGCGACTGGGCCGCGATCGCGGGGTTCTGACCGGCGGGAGACTGCGTGGTGTTGCCATCGGCGCCGGTCCACAGGCCATCGGTCAGGAGCACGTTCACATAGCGACGCGATGACGGGCCCTGTTGGTCCTCCGGGTGATCGGCCTTGGTCTCGTCGATCTCCGCGGCAGCGCGATCGAGCGCGCCCTTGGTCCACGAGCCGATGCCAGCCTGCGCCCCCATCATGGGCGCCGGCACGGACGCGAGAGCGTCGCCGATTGCCTCCCCAGCACAGTCGAAGTACTCGTGATTGGCGTCGTCCCACGCGACGTCGAGCGCTTGCCCGTCCACGAGCCCCGACGTCTCATTGGGGATCGTGGTCCCTGCAATTCCGGGCGCCGGATCGTGTCCAAAGCGCAGCAATGCAAGGTGGGTGTTTTGGCTGAGGAAGCTGCCCGGCGCGGTGACCTGCCCCAGCTGCGTGACCACGATCTCCCAGCGGGTCAAGTCATTTTGGAGATCCCAGATCGTGTTCATGGACGTCGAGTAGTCGACGATGAACATGACATTGGGCCGCTTGAACGAGCACATGCTCTCGTCGACGCAAATCGGGCCTCCGCCGGCCTCCGCGAACCGCTGCGTGTTGCCGACCACGAAGGCGAGGCCAATGCTCGCCAACAACCCGAGCTGTAGTGCCGTTCCGCGCGGATGAACTCGCGTCATGGAGCTGACTCCTCTCGTCGACGCACAATTCCCAACAGGAGCAGGAGCATGGCCGTGCCGAGCAACTGGCCGTACGGACCGCCGCCGCTGTTCGCCTCGCAGCTGCAGCCATTGTCATCCAAATCCAGACCGCTCGTCGGCTCACCCGATTCGCCGGTGTCCCCGGAGTCGCCTTCCCCACTGTCGGTCGGGCCGTCGCCGTCCCCGTCACCATCCCCCGTGGTCGGAGGGTCGCCGTCACCATCGCCCGTGGGATTGCCGTCGCCATCACCGTCGCCGTCCCCATCCCCGTCCCCGTCACCGGTCTCGGGAACTGGATCGGGCTCGTTGGTCGTCGGCTCGGGATTGTGCGAGCAATCGTTGACCGCACAGCACGGGTCGAGCGTGAGATTGCTGAAGATGTTGGCCAACACCGCCTCGAGCTCGGCCTGATTGTTGGCGTCGTAATGGTCCTCAGTTCCGCCCGAGCCCCAGTCGGCCATGGCCTCGAGCTGCGCTACGGCTTGCGGAGTATCGACGCCATCGCCCAAGCCGATCACGTAGGTGGTGATGCTGCTCGAGTGCATGGCCTCCAGCTCGGCCTGCACCTGCGCATCGGTCGAGTAGCCGTCGTAGCGCCCCTCGGTGATTAGAATGTTGAAATATTGTGTCTCCGGGTTCGTGGGAAACTGCGCCTGCGGCAGCATCCCGGCCATCTGATACTGGACTTGATTCTCCTTGATCAGCTGCAGCCCCAGGTGGAGGTAGGCGCCCGAGCCCGAGCACAGCGCGTCGCCGTCGCACTTGGGCATGTGGCTATGGGTGGGGAGATCGAAGCCTGGGGGCTCCTGGCTGCCGTCCGCGAACGTCCAGGCGATCGGCGGTCCGCCCCACGGATCTTCGCAGCCCGGCATCGCGCACGAGGTCTGCGGATCGAGGGCCCACGCGAAATTGTCCTTCATGCAGGGGCCGTACTGCACGAGCAGCCGCTGCTCGCCCGGCACGTCGTGGCCGAACACCGCGAGCCCGAAGTGACCGTAGTCGGCGATCGTGCCGGTCTCGAGCTCGACATCGAACAACGAATTGCGGCCGACCAGCGCCTCGCGAGCCTGATCCCAGCCGGTCTGCCCCATCGCGCCGGCCATGCCGTCGGCATTGAGCATGGCCGACGATGCATCGAGCAGGATCATCACGCGTGGCAGGCCACCGTGGCATTCGAACGCGATGGTCGTGAAGCTGTTCTGCACGACCAGCTGGAGCGCAAGCTCCAGATGGTCGACATCGCCGCCAGCGATCGGCTCGGCAGTTCCTCCTGCGCTCGCCAGATCTTCGAGCGCGAGCTGGGCCTGCTGATCGCCGGCAAAGCCCACCACGTAGGTGGTCACCTCATGGTTTTCCCACAGATCGAGCACGGTGATCGCCGGGTTCTCCGAAGACGGAGCCAGCGTCGTCAGGCCGTCGGGCCCGGTCCAGGATCCCTGCGTCAAGATCACGTTCGCGTACACGCGCGGGAACACTCCATCCGCGTCTTCGGGGTGATCAGTCTTGGTCTGTGCGATCTCTTGCGCCGCCCGATCGAGCGCGCCCTTGGTCCACGCGCTGATCCCCGATTGCGCGCCCATCAGCGGCGGTGGAGTGGCGTCCAGGGCGTCCACGATCATTTGCCCGGCACATTCGTGCCACTGACGATTCGCGTCATCCCATGCGACATCGAGCGCGTGCCCATCGACGAGGCCGGAGCTGTCGTTGGGGATCGTCGTGCCCTCCGACTCCGGGTCGGGATCATGGCCAAAGCGCATCAGCGCGAGGTGGCTGTTCTGGCTCAGAAATCCGCCGGGCGTCGCAACCTGTTTGATCGTCGAGCTCGCGACCTCCCAGCGGGTGAGGTTCTGGTCGAGATCCCAGACCGCGTTCATCGAGGTCGAATAGTCGACGATGAACAAGAAATTGGCCTTCCACCACCAGCACATGCCCTCCTGCGGACACTGGTCCTGGTCCCCGGCCACCGCGTCATCGCGGCCTCCGACGGTGAACGCCAGCCCCACCCCCGCGAGCAATCCGAGTTGCACGCCAATCCGTCGCCAGTTCCGCTGCCGCGTCGTCATGCGATCCCCATCACTCCGTGGTCGCTGGAGCCTACGACGGGCGGCGCTTTTTCGGTCAGGACACCCAACGGAATCGCCGCACCCATCGGATTCCGAGCTTGCGAATGTCCGAGTGTTGCGGTACCTCGCGCGTGTCGACGTATGCGGCCCCGGCGAGCTCGGCCGTACGGACGGACGCGAGGTTGTCCGGCGAGATCATGATCCACGCGACCTCGAGGTGCTCGCGCGCGACGGTTTGTACGAGCAGGCAAGCCCGCGCAGCGTAGCGATGGCCGCGGTGCTCGGCGGCGACCTCATACGCGATGTGTCCGGCATACTCGCGCCGACCGGGGCCATTGTCGACGAACAGCAGCAAGCGCCCGACCTCGACCTCGGTCTCGAGCAGCACAATCGCAAACACGTACCCGGGCGGACAGGTCGAGACGCCAAACGGATGGCGCTCGAGCACGCGTAGCTCGATGACACCATCCGTCAGCGGCGGAACCTCGACGTCGACCGGGTCGCGCACGCGACCATTCTAGCGATCATTCATGCAGGCCGTTGTAGGCCGCGCTGTGAGCCGCCTTGACCTTGCGCGAGGCATCGGCGCTCGGCTGGGCCGGGAACGCCTGCGGGCCGGGCTCGGGCGCGAACGCTGCGTCGGCGATCGGCTGCGACCGCGCGAGGTCCTTCAGCTCGGGCGCGAGCGCGGCGAGCTGTTCGGCCTGCTTCTCCAGCTCCGCGTCGCTCAGCGCCTTGGCTTCGGTCTTGGCCCACTTCACCGAATCGCCGAGCAGCGCCTTGGCTTGCTCGAGCTGTCCGCTGCGGGCCAGCGCGAGCACCTGCAGGGTCGCCGCGTTGGTGCGCGCGCGAGCACCCGCGCGGCTGATCTCGACATCGCGGCCCGAGTCGATCGCCGCCTGATCGCCGCTCGCCGTGGCGGCCAGGAACGCACGCTCGAAGCGACTGCCGGTGCCGGTGTAGACGTCGGTGAAGCCGAGCTCGAGATCGCTGAGCTCGACCGTCGCGCCAGCGCTGTGCGGGCCGACGGCGAGACGCACGATCAACTCCTGGCTCTGGCCCTCGGAGATGCTACCGAGCACCACCTCCATGCGGCCGAGGCTCGGATTCCACTGCGTCGTGTGACCAACGACTTCAATCAATCGCACGCCCGGCCCGAGCCCCATGCCCAGCCGAAGGTCGCGCGCGACCGTGCGCTGGATGTGCAGGACCTCGTCACGAAACAGCGCGGCGACGGCATCGGGTTGCTCGACGAAGCGGAAGTGGCCATGGGTCTGCTCGGCCAGGCTCGCCAGCAACACCTCGTCGTACTCGAGGCCGTAGCCGAGCGCGGTGATCTCTGCTCCGCGCGCGGCGAACTGTTGGGTCAAGGCGGCGATCGGGCTGGGATCGTTGGGCACGCCGTCGCCGAGCAACACCACGCGCTCGAGCACCTGCGGATCGGGCCCGCCGCTGGTCCACACGCCGGGGCCGGTCGGGACCATGCCGGTCTCCGGATCGGGCTGCGCCATGCTGACCGGCGCGACCGCGAGCTGCTCGAACGCGAGCCGCAGACCGCCGGCCAGATCGGTGGTGCCCCACGCTTGCATCTTCTCGATCTCGGCTCGCGCGGCGGCCCGGCTCTCGTCACCGATCACGGTCGCCGACATCAACACCTCGGCGCGCGAGTGAAAGACCACGAGCGAGAAGCTGTCGCCGTCGGCGAGGCTATCGACCAGCTCGATCGCCGCTTGCTTGGCGCCCTCGATCGCGTCGCCCTTCATCGAAGCCGAGGTGTCGACGACCAAGACCACGCGCGCAGGCGGGCGCGGGAGGTCGAGCTCCTCGGGCGCCTCGATGCGAATGCGCGCGACCAACTCGCTGCCTTGCTCGGCCGGGACCAGCGCGTTGGCCAGCGCCCAGTCGAGCTCGAGATCGACGGGCGCGACGTAGGGCCGCTGTTCGCTGACTTGCTGCTTCTCATCGAGCTGCTCGCGCTCGTGATCGAGCGGCCCGAGCGGTCCGCCGTCGCCCTGGTGATCGCACGCGCCAAGCAGGGTCAGGGCCGAGAGAAACAGAAGGGTTCGCGGAGTCCGAGATAGGCGTGCCATGGCTCTTGCGGGGTCGACGAACGGGAGGCTTTGCAAAGCTCTTACAGACGGACGGGAACCTTTCCGAAGTGCCGCGAAGCTGTGCTATCCACGGCGGCGGTGCCCCGCCGACGCTCGGCTCTGCTCTCGCCCGCGATCGCGCTGGCCGGCGCGTGCCTGCTCGCGCTGCCGCTCTCGGTTCGTGCTGCTCCACCCGCAAACGCGGGCGCCGAGCAGCCGCCCGACGAGTTGATCCCGCCAAAGGCCAAGGCGCCCGTCACCTACGAATATCCAGCCGAGCTGCTCGAGCGAGAGCAGCCGCCCGCGGGCACGGTGACCGTGCAGTACGTGGTTGGGGTCGACGGGATCCCCAAGGAGCTGGTGGTGCTCGAGGGCGTCGATCCGATCCTCGATGCGCTCGCGCTCGCGGCTGTGGGTGAGCTGCGGTTCGAGCCGGCCACCTACGCGGGTGAGGCGGTCGAGGTGGTGCTGTCGATCGGCCTTACCTTCACGCCGCCCGAGCCCGAGCAGCCCACCGATGGTGACGGCGGCGAAGCGATCGAGGGCGGCGAGGCAAGCGACGGCGAAACCAGTGAAGAGCCCGACGAGGGACCGATCCGGATCGCGGGTGAATTGCTCGAGGCTGGTGGTGCGGCGCCGGTCGGCGGCGCGACCGTGCTAGCGATTCCGGCCGGCGATTACCCGCTCGGCAAAGTCCGACAGAAGCTCTACGGCGAGGAGCCCGAGCCCGCGTGGATGTTCAAGGCGCTCAGCCGTGACGACGGCACATTCGAGCTGCGCGGCGTGCCGGATGGGCGGGTGCGACTGATCATGCTCGCGCCCAACTTCGATCGACTCGAGTGGGTGGTCGAGCTCGAGGCCGGCAAGCAGCTCGAGGCCAAGTACTTTCTGCAGCGCAACGCCGACAACCCGTACCGCACCGAGGTCGCGGTCGAGCGCGAGACCATGCCCGAGGCGGTGATCCGCACGATCCCGATCGATCAGGTCAACGAGATCCCGGGCACCTACGGCGACGCGCTCAAGGCTGTGCAGAATTTCCCGAGCGTCGCGCGAGCGCCCTTCGGCGCGGGCCTGCTCTCGATCCGCGGCGCGGCGCCGGCCGACTCGGGCGTGTACCTGGGCTACCACGAGATCCCCACGCTGTTTCACTTCGGCGGGCTGACCTCGGTCTTCAACTCGGACATCCTCGCGCAGATCGACTTCATCCCCGGCAACTTCGACGCGCGCTACGGCGACGCGATGGGCGGCATCATCAACGTGCAGCCGCGCAAGGGTCGGCGCGACGGCTACCACGGCTATGTCGACACCGATCTATTCGACACCGGCGTGCTGGTCGAGGGCCGGGCCGGCAAGGGCAGCTTCATCCTCTCGGGTCGGCGCAGCTATGTGGATCTGATCCTGCCGCTGGTGATCCCCGACGAGGTTGGCTTTGGCCTCACGCTCGCGCCTCGCTACTGGGACTATCAGGCGTTGTTCGACTATCCGGTCGGCGGCGGCGAGCTGTCGCTGCGGGTGTTTGGCTCCGACGATCGCACCAAGCTGCTGTTCGCCGAGCAAAACGACGTGAGCGACGAGGAGGCCGACTCGCTCGAGACCATCCAATGGTTTCACCGCGTCGACGTGGTCTATCGCAAGGTCGAAGGGCCCTGGGAGTTCCTGATCACGCCCTCGTACAAGCGCGAGTGGTGGTCGAGCAACATCTTTGGCGACATCCGTTTCAACGTCGAGAGTGACACGCTCTCGACCCGCGCCGAGATCAGTCGGCAATTGAGCAAGAATGCCCGACTGCGCATGGGGGCTGAATTCGTGGGGACCTGGTATCGCGGTCGCGCCGAGCTGCCGGGCTTCGCCGACGCGGGCGCGAGCCCGGCGTTGACCTCGGCCGTGACCCGCGAGACCAGCGACCTTCGTGCGGTCCCGGCCCTGTACTCGACCTTGACGCTGCGCGTGGCCGAGCGGCTGCTGCTGTTTCCGGGCGTGCGCCTGAATTTCTACGCGGGCGACCTCGGCTACACGACCGTCGATCCGCGCCTGCGCTTCGTGGTCAGCGTGACCGACAAGACCCGCATCAAGGGCGGCGTCGGTCAGTACAGCCAGGCGCCGGGCCTGCTGCAGACCGACGAGGCGTTCGGCAACGTCAACCTGCGACCCGAGCGATCGCTGCACACGAGCTTGGCGTTCGATCAGGACCTGCCGTGGGACGCCAACATCGAGCTCACCGGCTTCTACAAGCGACTGTGGAACCTCAGCAGCCCGAGCGCCGGATTGAGCTGGGTCCCGGGCGAGGATCCGGTGCCCGAGAACTTCGCCAGCGTCGGCACCGGCCACGTCTACGGCGGCGAGCTGCTGCTCAAGAAGAACCTGAGCGATCGCTTCTACGGCTGGCTCTCGTACACGCTGATGCGCTCGGTCCGAACCCCGGCGCCGGGTGAGCCGCAGCGGCTGTTCGACTTCGATCAGACCCACATCCTCACGCTGATCGCCAGCTACGACTTCAAGTACAACTGGCGGATCGGCGCGCGCTTTCGTGTGGTCTCGGGCAACCCTTACACGCCAATCACCGCCTCGGTGCCCGACGTCTCGAACAACATCCATATCCCGATCGAGGGCCCGCCAAACTCGGCCCGGCTGCCGACCTTCCACCAGCTCGATCTGCGTGTCGACAAGACCTGGGTGTATCGGCGCATTCGCGTGACCAGCTACCTCGACATTCAAAACGTCTACAACGCGCAGAACTACGAGTTCTTGAACTATAGCTACGACTATCGACAGATGCGGCCGATCTACTCGCTGCCGACCGCACCGTCGATTGGGCTCAAGCTCGAGTGGTGATCAGTAATTCACGCGTGCGGACTCGACCGCCTCGGACTCGCTCTTCAGCGCGCCGCCGTCGTACCAGCGTCGGATGATCATCACCTGCTCGCGCACGCTGGGGCCGACCATGGCCGCGTACTCGCCGATGTGCTCGACCATGAAGGCCTCCTCCGCGGGTGGATCACCGACGTAGACGCCGTTGTGATTGTTGGCGGGCGCGGGCACGAACCACGCGGTCGTGGCCCCGGTCCAGCGGCTCGCCACGTAGGTGGTCGGGGCCACGTCGTGATTCCAATAGCTGTGCTCGAGGTCGTGGATCTGCAGGTTGGGATTGAGCGCGCAGTTCTCCGCGACCTGATAGATCGGATGGGACTCCCAGCCAGGCACCGTGCTGTTGACGAAGCCGGTGCACGCCTGGGCTGGATCGTCGCTGGGATCGTCGCCGCGGAAGATGATCTGGTGGATGCCGATCGCGTCCGGGCCATACTGCGGGTTGCTGGTCGGCGTGGTCCCGTTGGCGTAGACCGGCGAGCCCCAGCGATGCATGTACAGCGCCGCCGCGATCGCAACCTCGGCGCCGGTGGTGGCCGTGTTGATCTCGTGCGGGAAGTTGTAGTAGGGGCCCTCCCAATCGCCAGCCGGATTGCTAGTGAAC
>DATLLB010001086.1:0-10288 GCA_035538075.1 Enhygromyxa sp. | reverse complement strand
CCTCGACGATCAAAGATGCGTGCCGTAGGCAACCGGCACTCTATGTGTCGACAATCAGGTTTCCTCGGACGCCGTTAACCTTGTGGGAGGCACTGACTGCGCCGATGGTTTGCTATGCGAGTGGTGCAAGGCCTCGCAGGCCGGTTGTTGCATTCCAGCCTGCTACTTGGGGCGAACGAACAGAGCCTATGAGCAGTGCCCGGCAGGACTCATGCGTTACCTTTCCCGACGGGACGGAACTGATGGGATTCTGCATGTAACTCGACGACGCTCGCCGGAGCGAGTGAGAGGGAAGGCCCTACTCGGCCAAGAAGTGTGATTCTGGCACGACCACGCCGATCCACATCTTCGGTCGATCCACCGCATCCACCCGCCGAAAGCCGACCCAGTACGCCTGATTCGGCCCAAGCTCCAGCCGAAAGGGCTCGGTCGTATACCCCCGCGCACGCCAACCAAAATACGCAGCCCGAGAGACGGGCGCCTCCCCGAGGTTGGCGATCGGCGTGAGCATCAGCCGCTCCTGCTGCTCCCGCGCGAGCCCGTCGGTCTCGCGCGGGAATCCAACCACCTGATGCTGCTCGTCGAGCACGAACACCTGGCCCTGCTCGATGCCGACCGGCAGCTCGCGGGTGAAGGTCGAGATGTCGTTCAATTTCAGATCGAAGGCGATCACGAACTCGCGCCCGCTGACGCTGCTGGCGGGGGCGGAGATCGAGATGCCGGTCTCCCCAGTGGTGAAGAATTTGTACGGCGGAGTCCAGTGCACGGGGTGCGGATTGTTGGCTCGCCTCGCGTTGCGGGCCTGCTCGCGCAGGAGATTGCCGCCGGTGTACCAAGGGCGCGTGTGCGGGTTGTAGTCGCGCTCGTCGGCCCCGCTCTCCCGGTGTTCGCCTTCTTCGCTCCAGAGATCGATCTGCTGGGCGATCCCAGGCACGGTGGTGCGGGTGCGCCAGCCGTCTTGCTCGCGCAGGAGCATGTACTCGTTGCCGAGCGTGTCGGCGCGCAGCATGGAGGTGGCGGCGTCGAGGCTGCCGAGCAGGGGCATGAAGTGGAGGTTGAGGAGGCGCGGATCGTCGACGTCGAGCTGGCCGGACTGCGCCAAGGCGACGGAGGTCAGCAGCGCGCCGTGGACGGGCTTGAAGAGGATCTCGAGCTCGGCTTCGGTGGTGTTGGCGGCCTCGTCGAGCAGCACGCGGGAGAGCTGGTCGCGTTCGTCTCGGGCCTGGTCGCGGGCGTGCTTGATGGCGAAGGCGCCGATCGCCAGGAGCACGATGCAGACCAGCGCGAGCGCGCCCGCGAGGCCGAGCGCGAGGCGGACCATGCGACGACGACCACGAGCTTCGTGCTCGTGCTGTTTGACGCCGTCGCGCAGACGCTGGGCCCGCTCGGCGAGGCGCAGCTCGTCGTCGAGCAGGGTCTCGCTGGCCTCCTGTTGAATGTCGACGCTGGCGCTGGCGCCCGGGAAGCTGCCGGTGCGCGGCGGCTCGACCTTGGTCGCGGTGCCGCTCGGGCGGGCGAGCGAGCGGCGAGCGAGGAGCTCGGCGGCGCCGATCGTGCGGGCCAGCTCGTCGCCGGAGAGGATCGGGAGCGGAGCGTCGGAGACGGAGTTGATCCACTCGTTGCTGGTGCCGGCGGCGATCAGCGAGTCGCTCGGCCGCGGAGCGCCGACCAAGGTCGCGTCGACGGGGTGCAGGGTGACGCGCCTGGCCCTGCGCGCGGGCGTGGGCTGGGGCAGCGGCGGGAGCTTCTCGTAGGCGTGGATGCTGAGCTTGGCGAGCGCGAGGTCGTCGTTGGCGAGCGCGAGCGCGGCGAGCTCGAGGTGGGCCTGGGCGAGCGCGCGACGGGCCGCGAGGTTGCGTGGCCACGACTCGAGCGCGCCCTCGAGCTGAGCAATGATCGCGGCGATCGTCTTGTAGCCACCCTCGGCGGTGACGGTGTGCAGATCCATCGCGGCGAGCTTTTGCTGGGCTCGGGTCGCGAGCTTGGCCGAGTCGTAATTGCGCAGCGCCTCGCGGAGCGCCTCGGCGAACGCTGCGGCGTCGCCGTAGCGCTGCTGCGGCTCGCTCGCGAGCGCGCGCGTGATCACGGGGCGCAAGAGGGCGTCCCACGGCTCGTGCTTGCGCGGGATCGCGGTGGTCGGAAAGGACCAGCCGTTGACCTTGGCCTTGCTGATCACGTCCTGCACGGTCTTGCCCTTGTGCGGCGGGCGGCCGTAGAGCACGTGGAAGAGCACGGCGCCGAGCAGATAGACATCGGTGGGCGGGCCGATGCGCTCGCGCTCGGCGGTGGCGGTCTCCGGGGACATGTACGCCGGCGTGCCGCAGATCAGCGCGGCGCGGGGGAGATCGGCGAGCGTCCAGGTCTCGGCGCCGCCGAGCGTGGCGAGCGGACGCAAGGCCACGGCCAGGCCCCAGTCGACGACCAGCACCTCGCCGTAGTCGCCGATCATCACGTTGCCGGGCTTGATGTCGCGATGGATGACGCCGCGGCTGTGGGCGAACGCGATCGCCTGGCTGACCTCGAGCAGGATCTCCAGGTGGTCGCGCAGCTCGAGCTCGACGACCCCGCCGTCGCCGGTCTTGCGGCGGTTGCTGCTGATCAGCTCGCTCCACGCGGTGCCCTGGATCAGCTTCATCGTGTAGAAGACGCGGCCGCTCTGATCGCGGCCGAGCTCGTGCACGGTGACGATGTTGGGGTGATCGAGGGCGCCGGTCAGCCGCGCCTCGCTCTCGAACTGGCGGACGATCGCCTGGGCGTTGCGCTTGCCGTCACGCAGGCGCTTGAGCGCGACGGTGCGACCGAGCGCGCGCTGCCGGGCTTGCCAGACCTCGCCCATGCCGCCTTCGCCGATCTGCTCGAGCAGCTCGTAGGGCGCGTCGTCGCGGCGCGCAGCCTGGGGCTCGAGCACGGAGATCGTGAACGGGGCGGCGCTCTGCGTCTCGTGTGCGCGCGAAGGCTCGATGGTCGGCTCGCCGCGCTCACCGTAGTCGGAGAGCTCGACGGTCGCGGCCACCAACGGCGGGCTCGCGGGCAGCTCCGGGCGGATCGACGCCATCGGATCGCCGGATCCGTGGACGTCGGCCGAGACCGCGGAGTTGCTGGTGCCGTGATCCACGCCTGCGGGCACTATACCCACAGACGCAGGCACGCATCATTGCGCCGTGGCGGCACGGCCGAAAAGCACTTCATCGAGAGCATCGATCAGCGTTCGGCGGCTGACCGGATCGAAGTTCATCCACGCGCGCCCGGACAGGTGGGCGCACTCGTAGTCGAGGTGATCGAGCAGCAGGTTGCGGAGCTCGACCTCGTTGACGATGCCGTCCTCGAGGCAGCTCCAGGCCTGCTTGCGACCCCACAGCACGTGCTCGATCCGCTGGCGCAGATCGGCCTCGGGCGGCTCGACGCCATGAAAATCTCGCGCCAGTCGCCGGGCGAAGTCGAGGATGCGCTCGGGGTTGGGGCTGGTTCGGCTCACGAGCAAGCGCGCTCAGATGTACTCGAAGGTCCAGCGCATCGGCGCGCCGGGCTCCTCGCTGAACTCTTCCTCGAATTTGGTGATCTCGGATCCGCTCAGCTGCGCGGCCTTGACCGCCCAGCCCCAGACCGCGAGGTAGATGGCTCGGTGAGGTCGTGGCACGTCGGTCAGCTGCACGGTCACCCGCTGCTTGTTCTGTGGATCGCGGCTCACCGACATGGTCCCGAAGTCGTACTGCGAGTGCCAGGCCTTGGCCGCGCGATCGAGCAGGAAGTTGAGGTTGCCGAAGCGGAAGAACACTCGGTAGATGCCGGTCAGGTTGTGCTCGCAGGAGAACGAGCCCATCTCGTAGATCAGCTGGAGATCGCCGCGGCCGAGCACGCGATCGATCGTGACGCTGAGATCCAGGTAGAGATCGAACGGATACCAGACCGTCTCGAGCGGGCCGGACTCCATGACCTTGCGAGTCTCGGGCTGCACGGCGGCGAGCACTCGTTGGAAGGCCTCGTCGCCGCGCTGGCGCGCGTAGATGTAGCGCGAGCGGATGATGTGGCCACTGACCTGCACGCGTCGACGCTAAGCCAAAACTGCTCGGGGACTCAAGGGCGGCTTGTCGTCGCTGCTCGGTCCGCCTAGTTTTGATCGGGTGCAGGAGCCGTCGTTTGCGCTGACGGACGCCGAGGGCCGACTCCTGGAAGGATGGACGGTGATCGATGGGCCGTGGGACGTCGGCTCGGAGGAGCGCTGGTCGTTGCGGCTCGCCGACGGGCGACGGGCGGTGCTCGGGCGACTATCCCCGGCGCTCGCGCGTGACGAGTCGGTCCGTCGACGCTGGGTGCGTGACGTCGAACGACTGATCGAGTGTGCGGCGACGAGCGTGGCGCCGGTGCTGGCGGTCGGACCTCGGCCGGACCCACGCGACCCTGCGGCCGATCCCCCCTGGCGACTTCGACTCGAGCCCGAAGGGGAACCGCTGACGCACTGGCTCGCGCGGGCGCCCGTGCCGATGGACGAGCTGGCCCAGCGTGGCGCGGCGCTGGCCGATGCCCTGCATGCGGTGCACCTCGGCGGCGCGGTGGTTCGCAACCTTCATCCGCGCGACTTGGTGTGGACGCGATCGGGCCGGGTGGTGCTGACCGACGTCGGGCTCGCGCGCGTGGATCTGCTGTCGAGCCACACGGCGTCGAGCTTGTTGATCAGCGGATCGGCCTACGCCGCGCCCGAGCAGCTGCTGCGCACGGTCGTCGATCAGCGGGCGGATCTCTACTCGCTCGGGGTGATCTTGTGGCAGGCGGCGACCGGGAGCTTGCCGTTCGGCGAGGGGCCGGCGTTGCTGCGCGAGCGAGTGGAGCTGCCACCGATCACGGCGCTGCGCCGCGACGCGCCGCCCGTGCTCGAGCTGCTGCTGCTGCGGTTGCTGGCCGAGGCGCCCGGCGATCGCTTGGCGAGCGCGGCCGAGGTCGCGTGGGTGCTGCGAGGTGGAGCGGGCGACGGGCTGGTGGTGGCCGGACAGACGATCTGCCAGCACTGCGGCGCGGCGCTGCGGCTGGGCCAGCGGCTGTGTCTCGCGTGCGGTCGGGTCGGCGTGCAGTTTGGCCATCAGCCGGCGAGCGTGCGCGAGCAGTGGGGCGTCGAGCTGACCACGCTGTCCGAGGACGCGGGCGCGATCGCGGCGTTGCGCGAGTTCGTCGGGTCGGTCGCTCAGGGCCCGCTGCGGCCGGATGAATTCGTGATCGGCGACGTGTCGCTGTACTCGGAGCAGGAGCTGGTGTGGCGCAAGCGGCTGCCTGCGCGGCTGTTCGACAACCTCGATCGGGCGACGGCCGAGCAGCTGGTCGCACGCATGCGCGAGCGCAAGCTCGACGTGCGCGTGGTGGCGCCCGATCGCAGCATGCAGTGGTCGGTCGTCTCGGTCGGGGCGGTCGCGGTGACGATCGCGATCGCGGTCATGCTCGGGCAGTTTGCTGCGCCGGTCGGGGCGATCGTGTTGACGGTGGCCGGGGGCATGATGGCGGCCGCGATCGCGGCGATGCAGGCCAGCTCGGCGGCGGCCGAGCGACGCATCCGGCCGCTCTATCGCCTGCGCGATCAACCAGCCGCGCTGCCGGCTTCGGATCCCCTGGTCGCGCGGGTGGCCGCGCTGCTCGACGAGACCTCGGCCGGGCCGACGCCCGCCGACGTGCGAGCGCAGCTCGGCGAGCTGGCGCTGTTGGTCCAGCGGCTGGTCGATCGCCGCGCGGAGCTGACCGGGCTGAGCGAGGCGGCCGAGCTTCAGATGCTGACCGCTCCGGTCGAGCCGCTGATCGGCGAACTCGAACGGCGCGTGCGCGAGCTGGCCCGCTGCGACCGCGAGCTGGCCGAGCTCGACGAGGCCACCATGGTGCGCGCGCTCGCGGCCGTCGATGCCAAGTACGACGAGCCAGGCAAGCGCGCGCTCGAGCGCCAGCGGTTGCTCGATGGGCTCGATCGGCTGCGCAGTCTGGAGGATCGGCGGATGGCCGGCTTTCATCGGCTGCTCGAGGCTTCGACGCTGCTGCGACGTGCCGTCGACCTCGGGCTCGGCGTGCACGATCCGGCCGCCGAGCAGGAGCGGCGCGTGAAGTTGGCCCTGGCCGCGCTGGGGTGACCAAAAGTGGTAGCGTTGCGGCGGCCATGTCCGAGACCGTCCGCGTCGACCTTCGTCAAGCAACCCTGTCCGAGCATGCACGCCTGCGCGAGGTCGGCGAGCGGTTGTTCCTCGCGCTGGAGAACCCTCCGCCCGTGCGCAGCTTGTTGCGGGTGCATGTTGGCGACGAGCGCAAGGCGTTCGAGGTCGCGCGGGTGATCGAGGTGGTCGACGAGAGCGAGCCAGCGCGCGGCTGCTACGGGCGGTATGTCGAGCTCGAGCGGCTGAGCGAGCAGGACAAGGTCGGCTCGGAGCACCTCGAGCCGGGGATCGTCGGCGGCGGAGGGGTGCCGGCGCCGGTCGTGATCATGAACTCGGGCGAGATGTTGCTCGGCGAAGCGAGCGAGGAGTCCGAGCTGGCCGCGGCGAGCGAGGGCGAGGGCGAGCAGCAGAGCGAAGCGGCCGAGGCGAGCGAGCCTGCGACGGACGAGTCGACGCCGACCTCGGACGACGCGCCCGAGTGATCCTCGCTCCTCACAACACAGAGACGACCGGCACGTCGGCGGGCGTCTCGTTGTCGCCGACCGTCACCGAGCTGCCGAGCCCCAGCTGGCTATAGTTGTTCTGCCCCCAGCAGCGCACCTCGGCGCTGCTGAGCAGCGCACACGTGTGGTTGGCCCCCGCGGCGAGCTGCACCGCCTCGCCACCGAGCGCGACCGCACCCGCGACCTCGGGCAGCTCGTCGTCGCCGAAGTTGACGGTGCTGCCGTAGCCGAGCTGGCCGACGGAGTTGTCGCCCCAGCACAGCACGCTGCCGTCGGTCCGCAGCGCGCAGGTGTGGTTGGCCCCGGTCACCACCTGCTTGGCCGGGCCGCCGATCGCAACCGGGCCGCGGCTCGACGGCAGCTCGTCGTCGCCGGTCGTGTTGATGTCGCCGCCGCCGAGCTGGCCCGAGCCGTTGGCGCCCCAGCACATGACCTCGCCGCCGCCGAGCAGCGCACAGCTGTGGTTGCCGCCGAGCGAGATGCCGGCGAGCTCGGTGTTGGGCGGCAGCTGTGGCGGGATCACGTTGAGCAGCCCGACCGCGTTGGGCAGCTCGTTGTCGCCGATGTGCTCGAGGTTGGCGTTGCCGAGCTGACCGTTGTCGTTGCGACCCCAGCACCGCGCGCCGCCGTCCACGAACCGGGCGCACGCGTGAAACCAGCCGACCTCGAGGCCCGAGACGGTGCCGCCGATCGCGAGCGCGCCGCCGGGCAGCGTCAGCTCGGGGACCGGATCGAAGGTGTTGCCGTAGCCGAGCTGGCCCTCGTCGTTCATGCCCCAGCAGCGCAGCTCGCCGTTGCCCACGCGCGCGCAGGTGTGGCGGCTGCCGAGCTGGACCTCGATCGTCGGCGGCACGCTGATCGCCGGCAACGTGGCCAGCGGCTCGTCGTCGCCGAAGTTGGTGAGGTTGCCGTAGCCGAGCTGGCCGCGATCGTTGAGGCCCCAGCAGCGCAGCCCGCCGTCTTGCAGGACCGCGCAGCTGTGCTGTCCGCCGAGGCTCAGCTCGACGACCGGGCTCGGCAGCGCGACGTCGCCGACGTCGCTCGGAAATTCGTCGTCGCCGACGGTGTTGGGGTTGCCGTAGCCGAGCTGGCCGAACTCGCCGCGACCCCAGCAGCGCAGCCGACCGCCGTCGATCAACGCGCAGGTGTGCTCGTGACCGGCGGCCACGCGCGCGATCTCGGTGAAGGTGCAGTCGTTGTCGCAGCCGTCGCCGTCGACTCGGTTGCCGTCCTCGCAGTCCTCTTCGCCCTGCACCTCGCCGTCGCCACACAGGGTCACCTGGCAGGTGCCGTCGGTGCAGCTGAGGCCGGCATCGCAGCTGCCGGGCGTGCACTCGCAGCCGAGCGCGCCGCAGCCGGGATCGCCGTCGCCATCACCGTCGCCGTCGCCGGTCGTATCGCCGTCGCCGTCGCCGGTTGGATCACCGTCGCCGTCACCGGTGGTCTCGGTCGTGGCGGTCTCGCTGCCCATTTCGTCAGCGGGGGTGTCGTCGTTGTTGCAGCCGGCCAGCGCCACGACGCCGAGCAACAGGGCGAGAGGAGTTCGCAGGGTGCTCATGGGGTATCGCTAAAGCAGGCTCACGCCGCCGAGCTGGGCCGGAACTTCGTCGTCGCCGCGCAGCTCGGTGTCGCCGTAGCCGAGCTGCCCGTAGTCGTTGAAGCCCCAGCACACGACCTCGTGGCCGTCGACGACGGCGCAGGTGTGGTAGTCGCCGGCGGTGATCGAGGTCGCCACGCCGCCGAGCTGGATCGGCGAGAAGTCGGCCGGCACTTCGTCGTCGCCGAGGTGGGCGATGTCGCCACGGCCGAGCTGGCCGTAGAGGTTGCGGCCCCAGCACTTCACGCCGCCGCCGTCGAGCAGCGCGCAGGTGTGGTGCTTGCCGAGCGTGAGCGCGACCGCGTCGCCGCCGAGGTCGATCGGGAACAGCGTGGCCAGCGTCTCGTTGTCGCCGACCGGGGTCACGTCGCCCTGGCCGAGCTGGCCGTAGAAATTGTCGCCCCAGCAGAGCACGTCGCCGGTCTCGTAGCGCACGCAGCTGTGCGCGTCGCCGAGGGCGATCTCGGTCACCGCGGTGCCGTCGGGGATGCCTTGCGGGAGGATCGGCACCGGCACGATCGAGCCGGGCACTTCGTCGTCGCCGATGTTGCTGGTGTTGCCGTAGCCGAGCTGCCCGCGATCGTTGCGACCCCAGCAGCGGACGTCGCCGTCGTCGAGCACCGCACAGTTGTGATCGACGCCCGAGCTGAGCGCGGTCACCAGCGTGCCGAGCTCGACATCGACGGTCAGCGGGATCGGGATCGAAGTGACGTTGCCGTAGCCGAGCTGGCCCGAGCTGGCCTCGCCCCAGCAACGCACGCTGCCGCTCCCGACCCACGCGCAGGTGTGCGCGCCACCGGCCGCGATGTCGAGGATCTCGGCGTTTGCGTCGATCGGCATGACCGAGAACGGGTGCTCGTCGTCGCCGATGTTGTTGGTGTTGCCCTGGCCGAGCTGCCCGGAGGCGTTGTAGCCCCAGCAGCGCACGGTCTGATCGCTGAGCACCGCGCACGCATGGTGGGCCCCGACGCTCACGCGCTCGATGGTCTCGCCGAGCACCACGTCGCTGGCCGCGGACGGGGGCTCGTTGTCGCCGATGTTGTCGAAGTTGCCGTAGCCGAGCTGCCCGGCGTTGTTGAGGCCCCAGCAGCGCAAGCGACCGCCCTCGATCAGCGCGCAGCTGTGCGACGCTCCGGCCGCGACCGCGCTGATCATCGTGAAGGTGCAGTCGTTGTCGCAGCCGTCGCCCTCGAACTCGTTGCCGTCATCGCACTGCTCGGCCGGCAGCTCGGCGACCGCGTTGCCGCACGTCGCCGCAGCGCACATGCCCGCCACGCAGGCCAGCGGCGCGTCGCAGCTGCTCGGGCTGTCATCGCACGCGCAGCCGACCGAGGTGCAGCCACCTTCACCATCGCCATCACCATCGCCGGTCGGAGCCCCGTCGCCGTCGCCGGTCGAATCCCCGTCACCATCCCCGTCGCCCTCCATCGTCTCCGAGCTCCCGAAGCTGCTGTTGTCGCTGTCTTCGACTTGACCCTGCGCGCAGGCGGGGACCAGGGCGCAAGTCAGGAGCAGGAGATCGAGGCGCGTGGAAGGCATGGTCGAAGCAGGAGAGACGGCCAGTGTACCCGCCCGCGAAGAACCGATCGACGCCCGGCAGGCACGCAGCATGATTGTTTGATCAGCAGCGCGACCCACGATGGCCCAACGACCAAGCAACACCACCGTCACGAACGCGCGCGGAAGCGATCGCAAGCGGAGCGGCCGCCAAAGCGGGGAGCCGCAGCGGTCGCCGAAGCCAAGAAGAGCCCCCCTCTGGGGGGCACCACGAGCCGTCGAGCACCACGAGCCGATCCGCTTCGCTCGCGAAGCGAGCGAACGGCCGCGAAGCGGCCGCCCGCGGCTCAGTGCACGACGGCTGCGGGGGTTAAAACAGCTGCACTTGCCCACCGTCGACCGGCAGCTCGTCGTCGCCGATGTTCTCGGTGTGGCCCAAGCCGAGCTCGCCACCGCTGTTGATGCCCCAGCAGATCACCTCGTTGGTGTCCTCCAGAATCGCGCAGGTGTGGTTGCCGCCCGCGTCGATGTGCCGGACCGGACCGCCGAGCTGCACGACGCCGACCGAG
>DATLLB010001085.1:0-4706 GCA_035538075.1 Enhygromyxa sp. | reverse complement strand
CCGTCTCCGTCTCCGTCGCCGTCCCCGTCGCCATCCCCGTCACCATCGCCGTCTCCGTCGCCGTCTCCATCCCCGGTCGGATCGCCATCCCCGGTCGGATCGCCATCCCCGGTCGGATCGCCGTCACCAGTCGGGTCGCCGTCACCATCCCCAGTCTCGGTCCCGCCCTCGTCATTCGGCTCGCCGTCCTTGCAAGCGACACCGACGCTCAAGCCCAGGACCACCCAGTAACACGTGCTCAGGTACTTCATCGCATTGCGAAGCTATCGTCTCGGCGGCTGGCTGGATACCAAGAGCTGCGATGGTCAGCCCGCGCGACGGTTGGAATTGCTCACGCGTGGGCCGTGATCGATCCGGCGGCTGGTGCTACACGCACCCCAATCGCCCCGTTCAGGTCGTCGGCGGCTGGCTGCCCGCTGCCGGAGCCTGCTTGGTGATCTCGGCCTCGATCGCCTTGGCGGCCCGCTCGGTGGCTGCCCGGCCGGCGTTGAGCTGCCGGACCATCTCCTCGACCTCCCGCTCGAAGCGATCGCGCGCGGCCTTCTCCTCGGCCTCGATCTGAAACTCGGCGTACTTGTTGATGCGATCGACGATCTCGTCGACCGTCACGCGCTTGCTGAGCTGATCGATGATCTCCCGCCGCCGGTCCAGCGAGGCGTGGAAGTAATCGTCGGGATACTCGAAGTCCTGAATGTGCGAGCGAATGTTGTTGGCGATCGCCTCGACGTTGCGGCCGGACAGCTTGTTGGTCACGCAGGCCTGGCCGACCTCGAGCCAGCGCGGATCCTCGGGGTTGATGAAGCGCCGGACGTCACGCAGCAGAATGTCGCGGGTCAGCTTGATGTAGTCCTCGGGGCTGGTCGGACCCTCGACGGTGAAGGGGTTCTGCGCGATGCGAGAGCGGGTGGCCTCGTCCATCTGCATGAAGTTGGCGTCGCAGATCATGAACCACTTGCCGTCCTTGGGGATCAGCGTGCCGTCGAAGATCCCGAACACCGCCCCGAGGTTGTTCTTCTCTTCCATGCGCAGGTCACCGCTGCTGCGGCTCGCAAACGCGGTGTCGATGTCGGGCCAGTAGACGCCGACCACACCGTCGAAGCCGTAGATCTCCTCCTTGAAGATCTTCACCAGCTGATTGGCGCTCGCGTTTTGATAGGCGCTCGCCCAGTCGGTCCGGCGGATGACCTTGAAGCGAGCCGGGATGTCGCGCTCGCGGCAGTACTCCAAGAAGTAATTGCCGATCGCATGCGCGGTGATGGTCTTGCCGCAGCCGGGCCGGCCGAGGCCGAACAACACCGGGTTGATGCGCTTGGGGCTGGTGCCGGCCTCGAGATCGAAAGCCGCCACGTCGCGCGCGAGCTTGAGGCCGGCCTCGACGTACTCCTTGTTGCCGACGATGTCCTCGACGCGGACCGGGGTCAGATCGGTGACCGGCTCGGTCGCGTTGCGCGAGTGAAAGCCCTCGTAGCGCAGCTCGCCGACGGTGACCTTGCGCTTGGCCAGCGCGACGCCGAACGGGCGCAAGCGACCCAGATGCGTGAGCCGCTGGACGGCCCCGTGCAGCTGCCCGGCGAAGGCCAGCAGCGTGGTCGCGATCCAGCCCTCGCGGACCTCGAGCTTGGGATCGTTGGCCTCGGGCTTCTGCTGGGCCTGCACCTGCACGTAGTTGGCGGCCATCTTGGCGATGCGCGAGAGCAGATCGGCGACCGGGGCCTCGAGCAGATCTTCGAGGCCGTCGGCCTCGAGGTCGCTCTCGATCTTCGGGCTCGGCGCGAGCGAGATCAGCTCGGCCCGCAGCGCGTCGAGCAGCACCGTCGTCGTGAACGCGCCGATGAACAGCCGCTGATCGCGAGTCGGCTCGGGGATCGCCAGCGAGCCCGTGCGAGCGATGTCCTCCATCAGCGCGGCCTGAATGGCCTGACCGGCCTGCTGGGCGAGATCGAACGAAGCGACGGCGGCGTCGAGCGTGCGCAGCGACAGCACCGTGTGCCCGAACGGCGCGCGCACGACCTTGTGGATGGCGGCCGGGAGCTTGGCGTCGTTCAGCAGTCGGCGCGCGCCGGCCAGGTCATAGCCGCCCGGAACCGGCGCGATGTTGATCGGAGTGGGCGACTGGAGCGGAGCGGCGGACGCCTCGGACATGCGCGGCAGTGTAAACCATCGAGGTTCAGCACGGGCAGTACGCGTCTTCCTCGATGTACGCGTGGACCTCGAAGGTCGGGCTGGCGACCCAGCGGCTCTCCGGGTCGGCGTAGAGCAGCTCGAACTGCCCGTCGAGGTCGGCGTCGAAGATCGCGGCGGGCGAGTGACCGTGGGCGACCGGGACGAACTCATCGCCGCGCACGTGATCGAGCACGGTGATCCGCGAGTAGAGCGGGTCGCCGCAGCCCTCGGGCTCGCGCCCGAAGTCGAGACCGACCAGCATCGGACGCGCGTGCGCGTCGATCCACGACCACGCTGCAGCGCCGTGCTCGGCCACGAGCGTGTCCCAGCCCGGGTAATACGCGCGCGTCTCTTCGTCGAGCGTCGCGTACTCCTCTTTGTAGTTGCGCTCGAGCTCGGCGAGCTCCTCGGACGCGTGGAACTGATCGAGGCGGGCCTTGCTCGCGTGGTTCGGCAGCTCGGAGCGGCGCAGGATCGTCGGCAGGGGCAGCTCGGCGTCGCGGGCCCACAACGCGCCCTCGCACGAGTCGGGCGACTCGAGCTCGGCGACCAGCCACAGATCGTCGCGCTGCCACAGGCCCTCGCGGATCTGCTTCTTGCTCACGCCCTCGGGATCGACGTCGTACCAGTCCTCCCCGAGCACGCCGCCCAGACCCCAACCACCGTACTGGGCGACGACGCGCAGCTCGCCGAGTCGCGCGGTGCAGACCCTCCCGTCGGGCCCGTAGAGATCGAACGTCCGCGATCGCATCGACCACAGCGCCGAGGGGATCGCGGTCGGGTCGGCTCGCTTGGCGGCGCGGTAGCTGACCTCGCCCTCGGGCTCGAACAGTCGGCCCTCGCCCCAGCTGCGCTCGGCCTCGGTGCTCAGCACGAGGCCCGCGTCGGTGACGAACAGGAGCCCGGCGAGCGGCATCGGCTCGGGCGCCGCCGTGATCACGACGGGGTCGGGCGCGACCTCGAGCGCTTCGGCGTGCGGCGCTTCGACGAGCGGCGGGTGAGCGAGGGCGGGCTCGTCGGCGACGGCTGCAGCCACGCACTCGGACGCAGGCCCGACCTCTGGCTCGAGGCTCAGCGCGTACGCCAAGGGTCCGAGCAGCAAACCCAGCCCGACCACCAGCTCGATCCCGTTGCGCCCGGAGAGTTGCCTTCGCATGGCCCCACCACGCGCGAGCAACCGGCGAGATTCCGGCCCGGGGTCTGGTCGCAGCGCAGGGTCTCGGCCACATTGCCGCCATGCAATTGCGCTCGCTCGCCGGGCTCCTCGCCCTCGCCCTCATGCTCGTCCTCGCGCCCTCGGGCTGCGCCACGACCACGGTCGAGCATGTCTGGCGCGCGCCCGACTGGAACGGGTCGTTCACGCACATCGCGATCTTCGGCATGTCCCCGCTGCCGGGCGTGCGCCGGGACTTCGAGGCCAAGATGGTCGCGGCGTTCGCCGACATCGGGGTCCGAGCCACCGCGTCCTACCGACTGTTCGAGCACGAGGGCGAGCTGCGCGACGAGGACATCGCGCGAGTGCTGACCGAGCATGGCATCGACGGAGCCATGGTCACGCGCTTGGTCGGCGTCGACACGGAGTACCGATTCATCGACGGGAGCCCGTACGTGATCGGTGGCACACCCTACGGATTCTACGGCTACTACCACGGCGCGTGGGGGGTGCTGGACTCGCCGGAGTACTTGGTCGACTACGACATCGTGGTGGTCGAAACCAACCTCTACGAAGTCGCGAATTCGGAATTGGTGTGGGCAGGACTGTCTGAGACCTTCGACCCCAAGAATGTCGACGAAGCGATCGAGTCGTATGCGCAGACCATGGTCAAGACCTTGGTGCTTGGCGGCTTGCTGACTCGCACGATCACGCCCGGCGCTGTCGAGATCCACGATTGATGCGCGTCGTGATCAGGACGTAAGCAACGACGCGCACGAAGCCGATCGTCGAACAGTTCACGACATGCGAAAACCTGCTATGGATAGGTCGTGCATGATCGCCGCCTCACCCTGAGTTTGTCGGTCGTCGTCGCGGCCGCTGTCCTGTCGTTCGCCACGCCGGCCGAAGCGGGCCAGGGCTCGGTGCCTAATCCACCCTCGGCGCTGCGACCCGGGCAGACCAACACGGTCCACGAGATCGGGGCCAGCCTCAACGGCGCCTTCAACCCCGACGCGTTCATCCCCGCCTTCAACTGGCGCTTCCACCTGCCGGGCACCGGACGCATCGGTCAGCTCAGCGGCCTCTACATGGGCTTCAACATCGGCCCGGCTGTGAGCTTCTATGGTGGCGGACCCTACGGTCGCGGTCGCGGCCGCTACTACCGGGGTCCGTACTGGGATGACGACCACTACTATCGATCGGTGTGGGGTCGCGGCGGGTTCGAGCTCGGCTACGAGATCGATCCGTGGTCGAACCTCGCGCTGACCTTCTCGCCGGTCGTCCACAACGACTTCTACTTCTCGCCCTGGCACTTCCAGTTCTCGCAGACCTTCGGTCCGGCGATCCGGCTGTACATCCAGCAGCACTGGGTCGTGTACTTCGAGCCCGG
>DATLLB010001084.1:0-3002 GCA_035538075.1 Enhygromyxa sp. | reverse complement strand
AACCGAGCGAGGCGCAGCATCGCCCGCCTCGGCAGCCGATCGACGGCCGCGATGCTCTCGGATCGCACCGGATCGACGAGCGGCGCCAACACGCGATCCCAAAGACCCGTGCGAGCCATCGGCACCAGCCCGAGCGACGGTCGCGACGCGGCCAGCAGCTTGACCAGCTCGACGCGGACGCGCTCGCGGCTGACCTTGTCGAACACCGGCAGCGCGCCCGCGATCGCAGCCTCGGTCTCGGGCGCGAGCGTGAAGCCCATGCACGCGGCGAAGCGGACCGCTCGCATGGTTCGCAGGCCGTCCTCGGCGAAGCGCACGGCCGCGTCGCCGACCGCCCGAATCAATCCTGCGCGCAGATCTTCGAGCCCGCCGAACGCGTCGGTGAAGACCGCGTTGACCGGGTCCCAGGCGAACGCGTTGATGGTCAGATCGCGACGCGCGAGGTCATCGGTCAGCTCGCGCAGGAATCGGACCTCGCTGGGTCGGCGACCGTCGTGGTACTCGCCCTCACCACGGAAGGTGGTCAGCTCGACCGCGTGACGATCATCGCCGCGGCCGGTCATGACCGTGACCGTGCCGTGCTCGATGCCGGTCGGGATGGTCTTGGGGAACAGCGCGATGACCTCCTGCGGAGTCGCATTGGAGGCCACGTCCCAGTCGCCACCGGTCTCGCCGAGCAGCGCATCGCGGACCGCTCCGCCGACGACCACGCCGTGATAGCCAGCGCGATCGAGGGTCTCGAGCACGGCCAAGATCGGCCGAGGAATGTGGGCGGCGAGCAAGCGTTGGCGCGCTTCCTCGCCATCGCGGGGGGGTGGCAGTCGTCGGGTCACAGGACCGCCAATGGTAGTCGGCCTCGCTGCGCGGGCGAGCGAGGCCGACTGCCGTTGAACTCACTAGGATGAAGGAGCCCGGAGGGCTCCCGGACTGGTGGGGGTCCCGGCACGGGTCCGCCCGGGCCGGGGGCGGCCAGCCGAATGGCCGCCATCAAACTCTAGAGTTCTGAGTGGCCCACGGCCACTCAGAACGTGTAAACCAGGGAGGCGCCGCCGAACAGGCCGACGTGATCGGTGATCTCGAAGCCGAAGCCCGGACCCGAGACGTCGCCGCCCGGCAAGTTGGGGTTGGCGTCCACGCCAGGGTTGGTGTCGGCCGGCTCGGGCGGCATCGCGGCCGGATCGCCGGTGAGCCGGGTGCCTGGGTTCCAGCGGAACACGGCGCCGAACTCCGGCACGATCGCGAAGTTCTCGCCGATGTTGAGCTGCAGCATCAGCGGGATCTCGGCGGTGAACTGCAGCGGATCGTCGAGGTCGTTGGGGATGTCGGTGGAGTTGACGATGTGCTGGAAGCCCAGCCGACCGCCGACGCCAAAGTCGGCCTGGAAGATGCCAGCGGCCTGCTTGCCGAGGATCCAGTAGACGAACTCGAGGCTCGAGCCGATGTACGCGACCGTGCGGGTCTTCTTGGTGCACGCGGCGTCGGACTGGTTGGTGCCACAGTCGATCGGATCGTCGATCAGATCGGGGTAGCGATAGCTGAAGGTCGCAACACCGAGGTTGACGCCGAGGTGGAACTTGTCGCTGATGTGGTAGCGGAAGGTGATGCCGTTGAGGCCGGCGATGGTTCGGATCGCGCCGAGCGAGAGGCGACCGCCACGACCCAGACGAGGAGGCTCGTCGCCGAACGAGACGCCAGCAGCAGCGGCGACCTCGTTCTCGAGGGTCACAGGTTCGGTGGACTCGACCGACTTCTCCGCGCTCGGCTCGCCATCTTCTTCGGTGACGTTCGCAAGCTCGGGCGCCGGGTCCTCACCCGCGAACGCCGTGGAGGAGATCGAGAGCGCCGCGACGGCGCACGCAGGAGCGATCAGCTTTCGAAACACGGGCATGGCGGCATCTAACCGTGGGTCGAGCCGGGCGGCAACCCCGGGGCTGGTTGTTTCGGTCGTGCGGCGACTCAGCTCACTGTTTGTCGTGCCCTTCGTCTGGGCTCGGGACGGCTGCTAGTTTGCCCCAGATGGCCAGCAATCCGGAGGACCGGCCGGAGCTCAGCGAGCTCGAGCATCAGGCCCTCGACACGCTCGAAGCCGTGCCGCTCGGCGAGATGTGGAGGTCGTCGGGAGCCGGCGCAGCTGGACTCCAGCCCAACATCGCCGCGGCGCTGCGCGAAGCCGGGGAGGATCTCACGGAGATCGAGGGTGCGATCGCTACTGCTCGGCCGCTGTTTGGACGGCTGATCGCGATCATGGCCGATCGTTTGCTCACCGCCGCCGAGGCGCTCGCCGTCACCGACGAGCGAGGCCAGCTCGAGCTCGAGGTGCTCGAGCGAGTGCGGGAGATACTGAACGAAAGTCCCGAGCTCGCGGCCGCGCTCGCGGGAGCGGTGGAGTCGGTGGCGATCGTGCTGGGCTTGGATCGCCAAGCGCTGGCGTGGGCGCTGCTGGTCGAGCTCGGCGAGCGAGCAACTGCCGAGGCGCCCGAGTCGGTGCGGGCGTGCTCGATCGTGATCGGAGAGCGACTCGCCGCGGCGTGGCCGGCGAGCCGTCAAGCTGCGGGGGCGCTCGAGCCTGCGCGAGCGCTACGGGTGTTTCGAAGCGCCGCCGTGGCTGCGGCTGGGCCCGACGTGCGGGCGCGCTCGCTGGCCGCCGATCATCCCGAGCACCTCGCCCTCGCCCGCGCGCTGGTCGAGCGCGAGCGCGATGCGGTCGTGCTCGTGGATCAGTTCGACGCCGCACGAGCGGCCATCGCCGCGGCCGAGCCCAAGCGACCCGAAGCACCCGAGGCGCGCATCGATGGGCCCAAGCGCAAGTTCACGATCGTGCACCTGATCCTGGCGATGATCATCGCCGGCCTGACGGTCTGGCATTACGTGTTTCGCTAGTCCCCTGTGGCTGAAGTTCTTCCAAAAGAACTTCAGCCACAGGGACTTCTAGTTTTGATGGCGGGGCTTCGCAGCCCCGCCCCCTGGCCGGTACAGGCCCGTCCAGGGGCTGACCATTGATC
>DATLLB010001083.1:0-31491 GCA_035538075.1 Enhygromyxa sp. | reverse complement strand
ATCAGGATCGTGGTGAAAGTTGTCGCGTGCATGCGCGGCCATACCGCTCGCCCCCTACCAGATTCCCCAGCCCGAGGGTCGGGTGCGAGCGGCTCCGGTAGCGCACTCTGGTCACGGGAATCGCGGGATCGTAGTATCCGCGCAGCCATCGAAGACAGGGTTTTCGCGTGCATGCAGGGCCTTTCAGGTGGTGAGCGAGGGTCCGTCGCAACCGGGCCCTCGCTCGTTTTCGCTTCCGCATCCTCGCGCACGTTGGGCCAAAGCGCCACAGTGTGCTCAGCGCGAAACAAAATGTCACACGTGCGGCACGAACGCTGATTCGCCGCAGCCGGTGACCACGATGGGCCGATCGTTGGACGGCGCGCGCCGGATAGTTCTGGCACGCGAGACCTCACACGCTGAGCGCCGAGTCGCTCGCGCGGGTCATCGCGATCCCGTTCCGCGCTGACCTCGGCGAGCGCAACCAGCAAAACGACACCCTGGCGGCGCCCACCCGCTGGAGCAGGGTGCTCAGCATGAAACGCTACCTGTCCTACTTCATCGCCGTCGCCATCGCCGTCGCGGGTTGCACCACCGACGACACCTCGAGCGCGGACGACAGCACAACTATCTCGATCGACCCCGCAGCTGAAACACCCGAGCTGGATCCGCCTCGGCAGCTGGTCGCCGCGAGCTGGCCCGACGATCTCGCGTCGGTCGACTTCCACGCGCACGAGAACACCATCGTGATCGTCGCGCTCAATCACGACGACGAAGTGATCGCGCGCATTGCATTGGATGAAAGCACGCCGGGGCTCTACCACCTCGAGACCGAGTTCGTCGACGGCAAGGCGTGGGCGACCATCGATCAGAACGGCGCGCTCATGCAGCGCGGCACCGAGGGCTTGTCGGAGTCCGAGTTGACGATCCGTGCCCACCAGATCGGAGGGCTGCTTCAAGCACCGGAGTTCGACCCCGATCAAGAGGGACCATGGCTCGAGTGCGCGCTGGCGATCCTCGACGCGGTGATCACCTGCATCCCGGCGGTCGGCGTGCTGCCGCTCTGCCCGTACAAGTTGAAGAAGGCGGTCTGCACATGCGCGACCGCGGCCCAGAAGAAAAAGAAGAAGGTCTGCGCCGACGACTGATTCTGCGGAATGCCCAGCGCGCGCAGCGGTAGGGTGATCCGTGACCGCTGCGCGGACCTACAAAGTCGTCACTCTCTTCTGCGGCCTCGGGGCCAAGACCATCGGGCTTCTGCGCGCACGCTCAAGGGCGGGCTCGCGATTCGTATCGGTCGGAGCCTTCGACCTCGACGAGCTCGCGTGCAAAGACTTCGAGCTCCTCACCGGCGCGATGGCTCAGGTTGTCGACCTCGGCAAGATCACGACGTGGCAGCTCGCTCACCGCTGCGAGGGGGTGCCCGACGTCGTCGTGATGAGCCCGCCCTGCAAGGGCTTCTCCGGCTGCCTGCCCGAGTCTCTGAGCAAGCAGGAGAAGTACGAAGCGCTCAACCGGCTCGCGTACCAAGCGGTGAAGCTCGCGGTGGACACGTGGCGGCACTCGCCGCCGAAGCTGATTCTGCTCGAGAACGTGCCGCGCATGCGGACGCGGGGCAAGGCGTGGCTGGCCAAGATCAAGGCGCTGCTGCGCAAGCGCGACTACGATGTCGACGAGCAGCCGCACGACTGCGGCGAGTGGGGCGGCCTCGCCCAGAAGCGCGAGCGGCTGCTGCTCGTCGCCCGCCTGCGCAGCGCCTGCCCGAGCCATCTGCTGCGGCCGCCCAACCTCGGACTGCGGCCAATGTCGAGCGTGCTGTGGCGGCTCCCGCCGCCGGTGCCGGGCTCGACCGCTGGCGGTCCGCACCACGACTTGCCGATGATCAACGCGCTCAACTGGTTGCGGCTTGCCGGGATCCCGGGAGGCCAGGACTGGCGCTGCATCCCCGAGCGCGTGCACCTGGTCGACGTCGACCCGAGGCTGCCCAGCGACGGCCGAAGGCACGCCGGCAAGTACGGCCCGCAGGACCCGGCCAAGCCGGCGCACGCGGTGATCGCCGAGGCGCGCACGGGCAAGGGCTGGTCCGACGTCGCTGACCCTCGCTGCGGTGGCAACCCGCAGGGCCGTCAGTCCGGGCTCTACGGCGTCGGCTCGAGCGAGGGTCCGAGCCACACGGTGGTCGCGGCAGCTCGCGCCGGATCGCACAGCTGGGCGAGCGTCACGGACCCTCGGCTCGGTGACCGATCGTCGCGGCAGAACGGAGGCTTCGGGGTCAACGACAGCGATCGAGCCGGGCACGCAGTGCTGGCCGAGGGCACGCCGCGCAACACCTGGTCGAGCGTCGCCGACCCTCGGCTCGACTGCACGCAGCGAGGCGGGTCCTACGGCGTCAGCGACAGCGGCGTCCCTGGTCGGACCGTCGTTGCGCACGCGCATATCGACAACAGCACGTCGGCGGTCGCTGACCCGCGCAGCGAGCCTCGCTTCGCCAGCTGCATCCGCAAGGGGCCGTTCAAGCGCCCCGACGGCGGCATCGATCCACGCAGCACGTGCTCGAGGTTCGAGGATGCGATCGGACTCAGCGACGTGGCGCGGCCGTACAAGACGCCAGTGATCGGGCACCAGAAGATCGAGAACTGCCCGAGCTCGGTGGCCGACCCGCGGGTGACCGAGCAGAACCGCGGCAACTACGGCGTCCAGGATCCCGCGCGGCCGAGCGCGTGCGTCCGCGCGACGCATCGCAGCCGCACGGCGCCGGCCAGCATCGCCGACGGGCGCCCGCTGTTTCAGCCCACACACCAGCTCGTTGCAGGCCAGCCGTGGACCGGAGACCGCGACGCGTGGACCAGCGGCGACTTCTGGCTGGTCGGACCCGAGGTCAAGATTACCAAGGGCGCGCGCGGGACCTACCTGATCATCCTCGCGCCCGACGGCACGGTGCACCGGCCGATGACCACGGCCGAGTTGATGCTCTTGCAGAACATCCCCGTCTGGCACCGGCCCGGAGATCCGACGGAGCTCGAGATCGGCGACCCGAGCGGGCAGTGGGTCCAGCTACACGGGCCAGACTCGCTCGTGCGCGAGCACGTCGGCAACGCGGTTCCGATCGCCACGGCGAAGGCGATCGGCACGGTCATGCTCGAGCTGCTCGACCTCGGCGCGAGCGAGGTGTTCTCGCTGAGCTCTGCCGGGATCTGGGTGCGCGAGGCCGAACTGTCGCGGGCGAGTGCGTGACCTCGGAATCGCCAGCGATGCTGGATGTTCACCGGAGCATGCAACCGCTGGCCACCGTGCTTCGCGTCACCACCACCAACGTCGCTCCCGTGCACAGCGACCGCGAGCCGGTCGACCGTCCGCGCACGGGAGCCTGGCTATCCCGCGAGCTGGCGTCGACGAGGTTGCCCGCGAGCGCCCGCGTCGTGCTGCGCGTGATCTTTGGCAGCGCCGACGATGATGACTTCGAGGACTTCGACGCGAGCTTCACCCTCGGCTTGTTGCTGTACACGCTCGCCCTCTACCCTCGGCGGCCCGTCATGGTCTCGGCCGGCGGCCATGACTCACCGATCGGCGACGTCGAAGTGGCTGACGATCCCGAGCGAGGTCTCGTGCAGCTCTACTTCTACGCAGGCGCTCGATGAACGTCTGGGTCACCGAGCATTGCGAGCAACGGGCGGTCGAGCGCCTTGGGTCTATGCCGCCGATCGGGTGGTGGCGAGCGTGCGCCAAGCGGATCGCCACGCGCAAGCTCCGGGCGCTGCGGACCCAGATCATCGGCCGGATCGACATCACGCGGTGGGTCGTGCCGACGTCGCAAGCCGGGACCGACGTCGACCTCGTGCTTGTTGCCGAGTCGACGCGCAGGCGCGACGGCAGCACGCGGTCGATGGTGCTCGTGACGGTGTGGGTCCACGCGATCGACGGCGTCGAGCAGCCGAAGCCGCGCGAGGAATGATGCTCGGAATCTGCCAGCGAGCGCGCGGTTGATCGCCGCACCATGAAGGTCAAGCTCACCGATTACGTCGTCGTCACCCTGACCGAGCAGGGCAAGCACCAATACCGGGCCACCGTCGGCAACTGGCCGCAGGCCGACGGACCCTCCAACTATCAGCTCTGTCAGCTGTTCACCATCTTCGGGCCGGTGATGGGCTCGGGCTCGCCCGCCACACAGCCGTTTGTCGACAATGTCCTCGAGATCCGCGTCGACGATCGCCACGAGATGCGGCTGCTCAACGAGGCGTCGGAGATGCTGCGGAGGCTCGCGGCTCGCGTCGACCCGGCCAGCCCCGATGGATATGTCGGCGAGCTTGGTCGCTCGCTCGCTCACCGCTGCCACCGCGCGGTGCTCGGCAAGCTCGACGAGCACCCGCAAGAGGGTGACGCCCCGAAAAAGCAGGCCGCCGATGGGCTCGCCATGATCGCCAGCGAGCGCGCGCGGCAGCGCCAAAAGTGGTCGGTCAAGCACGATGCCGAGCACTACACGGGCGAGCTGGCCGTGCGCGCGGCCGAACTCGCTGTCTACGGAGCGCGCGCACGTGTGATCTCCGACGAGCATGCGCCCGACGCCTGGGGGCTGGTGACGCGGCACGAAACTGATCGCGTGCAGCAGCTGGTGATCGCGGGCGCGCTGATCGTCGCGGAGATCGAGCGCATCACAGCCGATGTCGTGTTCGTCGACAGCCTCGAGCGCGTGGTCACGCAGCTCGCCGATCTGTCGCCCGAGCAGCAGCTGCTCAACGACGCGTGGACGATGCTCGAGACGATGGCCAGCACCTTCGGGGCGATGATGATTGCCGATGACCTCGAAGAGATCGGCATGACGCCCGACAAGATCGACGAACTCGCTACGCAGGCCCGCAGCGTAGCGGCGCGCTGCCACGCGGCCGCCGAAGGCAAGATGCCGGACCGTGTCGCCGAGCCTGGATTCTCCATGTCGACTCTGAAGCTCGCGCGCATCCGCTCATGGATCGACCAACGCTTCCCGGGCGAGCTCAACGACAACGAGACGCTGGTGACCACGGTCAAACGGCTGCTGCGCAGGGCCGCCAGGTACGATCAGTGGATCGCCGAACTGCACGCCGAAGGCGACCCCGGCGACAACTTGATCAGGCTGCTGCGCGTGCTCGCCAACGCGACGGGCGAGGCGTACGACGGCAAGCTGTCACCCGCCGCCGTTCACCGCGGGCTCGGGCAGGCGCACGCGCTGCAACAGCAACTGCGCGCGAAGCAGGCCGACGACGAGCGCGCAATCAGGATCGACGAGATCCACAAGACCCAGCGCATGGTCGCGTCATGGTTCGGTGTCGAAGGCGAGCCGGACCCCGCGGTTGCCCTGCTCGAGCTCGGCAAGCGCTGGAAGGCGATGCACAGCACCAAGCCCCTCGACCCGGCGACGCCGGCGGGCTTCGATTTGGCGGGGCTGATCTGTCGCATCGCCAAAGCGTGGGGGCTCGACCCGGCCAGCCACCTCGCGGAGCTGCAACACGTGATGGCGAAGGCCGGCTGGCTGCCGAGGCCGACGAGGCCGACGGGCAATGTCGAAGTCGTCTTGGACATGCGCGACCCGGACCCCGAGCGGATTATGGCCGGCTTCGTCCGACCGCTCGAGGCCATGCTCGAGAAGCGCACGACTGCGGCTCTCAAAGACGCGGACGTCGCCACCCAGCCCGACAGCTTCACCATGCACGCGATCACGCAGGCCGCGGCGCCGGGCGAGTATCTGACCCCTGCCGAGCTGATCGAGCGGCTCACCGATCTGCGGCGCCAGTCGGTCACGCTCGGTCGCATCACCGCGGCGATGGCCGGCAAGCCGGACACCAGCGAGCCGTTCCCCGCGCTCGCTGTCGCCGACAGTCACGAGTATTACGTCGCGCTCGTGCGGTTGCTGATCAGCGCGCTCGACCAGGTCAACAACGCGCTCGCCGTGGCGAAGGGGTACAAGCAGTGAGCGCCCCGATCCCGATCATCGACACCGCTCGGGTGTGGGCGGCCGCTCGCGACCTACAGGTTGCCGAGCTGCACCCGACCGACCCGGACACGCCCGTGCCGACCGAAGCCGATCTGCGCCACTTCACCGCGTGGGTGCTCGAGTTTGCCGAGGCTCAGCGCTCGGCCGGCTGCACCGACGTGGACCGCCTCGCCGACGCGCTGGGCAAGGCGCTCGATCTGCCGCTCGACCAGCGCAGCGAGTGGCCGGAACATCTTTGGCGCGAGCTCGGTTGGGCTTGGTGGTGAACCCATGACAACGATTGAATGGACGCACGTACCCGACGGCCATGGCGGACGAAAGAAGGGCGAGACCTGCAATCCGCAGGTCGGATGCTCGGAGAAGTCGCCTGGCTGTCGCAACTGCTACGCGGCCCGCGTCGCCGCCCGCGGCATGACCAAACATCACCGCGGTCTGACGTTGCTGCGCAGCAACGGGCCGCACTGGAACGGCGAGATCGCCAGGGCCCCTGACCAACTCGAGAAACCGCTTCGGTGGCGCGAGCCGAGGGGCATCTTCTGGGGTTCGATGACCGACCTCTTTCACGAGAGCACGATGGCCACCGAGGACGGGCGCCGCAACATCGCCGCGTGTTTCGGCGTGATGGCGGTGACTCGCCAGCACACGCACATGGTGCTGACCAAACGGCCCGCGCTCATGCGGGAGTGGTTCAAGTGGCTGGAGCGCGCTGCCGAGAACTACTGGCTTTGCAAAGGAAGCCATGGACAGGCGATGACCTCCGACAAGATCTGGCGCTGGCTCGGGCATTGCGTCTCGGAAGTCATTGAGGCCGACATTTGGCGAGACGCGATTCGCAAGGCAAAGCGATCCGGCGGTGTCGGCGTGTCGGTTTGGCCGCTGCCAAACGTCTGGGTCGGCACGACCACCGAGGATCAGCAGCGCGCCGACGAGCGCGTGCCCGAGCTGCTGCACGTGCCTGCGGCGGTGCGATTTCTGTCCGCCGAGCCGCTGCTCGGTCCCGTGGTCATTCCCGAGGCGTTCTTCCGAGGGCCGAAGGCTGGACCGGAAAGCATTCGCGGCCGGCGTTGGGTCATTGCTGGCGGCGAGTCAGGCCCTGGCGCGAGGCCGATGCACCCTGACTGGCCGCGAGCAATCCGCAACCAATGCCGCGACGCCGGCGTGCCATTCCTCTTCAAGCAGTGGGGCGAGTACGCGCCGTGGATCACCGAGGCGTGGTTCACCCACGGCGGTGAAGAGAAACACGCGCACACCTGGGTCGCGCGCGACGGCACCGTCGGTGCGTGCTGGATCTACGATGATGACGGGACCTGGTCGAACTGGACCGGAGACCCACCGAGCGTGACGCTGGTCGACCCAGAGGACAGCAGCGTCGAAGAAGTGCTCGACGTCGCTGTCATGTCGAAGATCGGCAAGGGCAAGAGCGGACGCGAACTCGACGGGCGAACCTGGGACGAGTTCCCCGAGGTCACGACCGCGTGACGTGGGCTGCGATGATCGCCGAGCTGCTCGAGCGCAGCGGGCTCTCGCTCAGGGCCTTCGCGCGCGAGCTCGGGCTCAGCTACGAGACCGTCAGGCGCTGGCGCGACGGCGACTACGAGCCGCTGCTCTCGTTAGCCGTGGGCTTCGCGGACGCGGTCGGCTGGTCCATCGACGTGCTGGTCGGCGACGGCCCGCTGATCGGCCCGTGGCGGATCTCGGGACGCGCCGGCCAGCAACCAACCGGCTTCCCCGGATCGTTGCTCGCCATCGCCCGCGCTCGCGACCTGTCGCTGCGCCAGCTCGCCGGCCAGACCGGGATCCCCTCGGGCACGCTGCTCGGCTGGACGCAGGTCCGCAGCGAGCCGCGAGTCGGCAACGCGGCCAAGATCGCCGCCGCGCTCGAGCTCAGCCTGCATGCGATGGCGACCGGAATAGGGCTCCGTTTGGTGTAGTTTGCTCGTTGCCGCGGGCGGCGACGCGCCGTCCACCATGCGGCTCGCTCGGTCTGGGCCTGCTCCGCCGGTCGCTACGCGACCTCCCCCGCAGGTCGCTTCGCTCCCAGCCCTCGCATGCTCTGGGGGTGCCCGCTTCGGCAGGTGCCCCCGGAGCATTTAAGGCGGGCGGTAGACCGCTCGCGCGCGCTCGCGTACGCTGACCCCGTGTCGAACGTGAGCGTGAAGCTGGAAGGGTCCCTGCTGCTCCAGCCAGCGACCTGCAATGGCGCGATGGGGACCGGCAACGTCGGACCCGTGTTCGCGCTCGGTCTTCGGATGGCCCAACGATCGGCCGAAGTCGAGGTATCGCAGATCATCACCACGATCGACAGCACGGACGCCTACGTGGCGCTCCCGTGGCCGGCTGGGCTGCACGCGACGACCTTCTACCTGCGCACGGCGGACTTCCCCAGCGGCTGGTCGCTGCGGCTCACTTACGAGAGCAGCGGACAGAAGGTGCTGCCGGTTCACGGCACCGTGCTGCTCGAGGCGCCCGTCGACGATCGGATCACCGCCGCCGAACTCCAAGGGTCCGGCCAGTTCGGCTGGGCAGCTGCTGGAACGATCGAGTAGGATCGCGGCGATGGAAGACGACTCGCAGATCGAGACCACCGTGGACGCGCCCGGCAACGAGCCGATCGACGCGACGGCCGACGCTCCCGTGGACGCGCCGGCCGCCCAGCCCCCGCCGCCGACCGAGCAGACTGACCTCGAGAAGCTGCTCGCGCAGGCCCGCACCGAGGAGCGCGAGCGCGTACTGGCCGAGCAGGCCGAGGCCAAGGCGCGCGCCGAGGCGGAGGCTGCCGAAGCGGAGCGCCAGCGGCTCGAGGCCGCCGCCGAGGAGCAGCGCCGCACCGAGCTCAGCGAGGCCGAGCGAGCAAAGCTCGACGCCGAGGAGCAGCGCAAGATCGCCGCGGCGAAGACTGCCGAGGTCGAGGCCGCCGAGGCCAAAGCCGCCGCCGCCCAGGCGCGCGCCGACATGCTCAGCGGCCTGGTCGACAGCGGCTTGCAGCTGCAAGGCGATCCTGCGGCCGAGGCTCTCGTGCTCGAGCGGATCGGGCCGAAGCTCGCCGCCGGCAAGCCGATGGCCGACGCGCTCAAGGAGCTGCGCGCCGAGAACCCTTGGCTGTTCCGCGGGACCGAGCAGCGCACCAATGTCGGCGGCAACCCGGGCGGCCGCGGCCAGCCTGCACCCACGCGACCCGAAGCGCCCAAGAAGTTCGACGCCATGACGGCCACAAGGGCCGAGCTGCGTCAGCGCATGCGAGAGATCGAGCGCCAGCAACGAGAGGCCCGCCGCCCCAACTAGATCCCGTTCGTCGCTTCCCACCGCCCACGTCCTGACCGTCGATCCAGGAAGCGACCCAAGTCATGAGCATCATTCTCGGCACATCCAACATCGAACAAGTCGTTCAAGAGCGGATCTTGGCTCGCACGATCGGCGACGGCTTGTTTCCTCCCTTGATCTTTCGCAGCGCGGCCTCGCAGGAGCCCTGGGAAGGTCACCTCGGTCAGACGATGACCTTCACCAACGAGGGTCTGTACGAGCCGGACACGACCCCGCGTACGCCCGGCGTGCCGCCGCCGTTCATGACGCGCGCGTTCGAGAAGTACACCGCGACGGCCCAGAGCTACGGCAAGCCGATCCAGGTGCACATGCCGAGCAACTGGGCCGCGATCGACTCGCTCTTCTATCGCGACCTGAAGGCGATGGGCTTGCAGGCCGGCCAGACCATGGGCCGCCTCGCTCGCAACCGGCTCTACCGCGCCTACCTGGCTGGGCACGCGATCGTCGAGTCGACCGCGGGCGGCGGCACGGTCCTGACCGTCAACAGCGTCAGCGGCTTCGTCGAGAGCACCGATCCAACCACGGGCTTCCCCGTGGTGACGAGTTCGGCGGCGCCTCGCACCTTCTCGCGCAACGGCGTCGCGGTGGAGAGCGCGACCTCGCGGATCATCGCGGCCGAGCCCGCCGATGCAGCCGCGCCCAACGGGCCCGGCACGATCACGCTCAGCGCTGACGTGGGCTTCGTTGCCGGCGACCTGATCGACGCGACCGATGCGTCGATCGTGATCCGCCCGAACAACGCGACCTCGGTCGACGGCATCAACGCGGGCGACCGCCTGACCATGAACCTGATCCAGCGGGCGATCACCAGCCTGCGCCGTGACAACGTGGGGCCGTGCGCCGACGGGTACTACCACGTGCACATGGATCCGACGGGCGAGGGCAACCTCGAGAACGACAACAGCTTCCAGCGGCAGATCGAGGGACGCGGGATCGACGACGACCCCTACGCCAAGTTCGCGATCGGCAAGGCCAAGAGCTGCTTGTTCTTCGCGAACAACGAGACGCCCGACGAGGCGACCGTGGAGCACACGGTCGGCAGCCGGCCGTCGCAGGCGAGCGCGGCGATCGGCAGCTCCGACATCGGGGCCGACATCGTCAACCGCGGCGGCGTGCCGATCATGCGCACGATCGTGATCGGCGGCGGCGCGCTGGTCGAGAAGTCCGTCGACGAATCCGCGTTCATGAGCGAGGCCGGCGTCAGCGGCAAGATCGGCGAGGCCAAGGTGATCAACGGCGGCGTCGAGATCCCGCTCGACGGTGTCCGCTTCATCCTCAAGAGCCCGCAGGACGTCTTCAACGAGGTCGTCACTGGTGCGTGGTCGTGGACCGGCGACTACGTCGTGCCCACCAACAAGCTCACCGGTCGCACCAACGCGGCCTTCAAGCGAGCTCGCGTGATCGAGTCCGCGCTGATCGACTGATCGTCACCACCCCACGGAAAGCAGCAGGACCATGGCACTCACGATCCAAGACATGCTCGACCTGAGCAACGATTCGACCGTCCTCAAGGCGCTCGCGCAGCTGCGCGACGACGGTGGCGAGGGCTTCGGAGCGATCCTCGCGGGACTGATCCCGCGGACGATCGCCCGGACCGGTCTCGCCAGCAGCGCGACTCAAGTCGAGCCCGAGGCCGGCGCGATCTTTGTCGTCACCGACACCGCGGGCACCACCGCCTACACCATGGTCACGGGCACGCCGGGAGCCGGCGAAGTGCAGGTGACCTACAGCTCGAACGGCGTGGCGACCCTGGTGTTCAACAGCGCGGTCACGGCCTACAACGTCGTCAAGCAGGTGCTGCCCGCGGGCCTGGCCGACAGCCTCGCCGCGATCGCGGCCTGATCGTTCGACGGCCGAAAGCGAAGGGGCCCGGGTCACCATGACCGCGGGCCCCTTCTGTTTTCTCGCGCATGCCCACGCGAGCGAACCGCTGCGAACCTCCTCTCCGAAGACGCCGATCCCAACTCGTCAGGACGAAAGCGGGCGCGGGGATCGAGCGCGCCCTTGCGTTCTTCTCATGCCTGATCAACCGGCGCGGAGGGTGTCGATCGCGGTCGCGTAGGCCGACACCGACGCTACGTTGAGGGTGTCGCCAGCCACGGACGCCTGGCGCAGACCGACGTCCACTGCGTTGGTGAGCGACGAGATGATGATTTCGAGTTTTTCAATGGTGTCGTTCATGCCGCCTCGAACAGCTGTGCTTGACGTCGATTCCCTCGGCGCGCCGAGGCCTTCGCCGCGAGCTCGCGTCGTGCCTGATCGGACCTGGCCTTCGCCGTGCGATAGATGAACAAGCCCCACGGCGTGAAGTCGCGCGTGCCTGGCTGGACCAGCTCGAGGCGCTCGAGCGCGCGGCGAGTCTTGGATCCCGTCGTGGACTTGATCCGCGGGTTCGTGCCCACGTCGAGGGCGTCGAGGATCGCCAGCTTCTGCGCTTCTGAGAGCTCGGAAAAATCCTCGAGCGCGAGCGCTTCGGCAGCGCACCGATTGATCGTCTTGGCCATGCCGTGACCAACCGGCTTCGCGCTCGGTCATTCCTCGCATGTGATCCCAAACAGATCAGAAGCCCCCGCGGGGGGCGTAGGGAGGCGAAGCCGACCGAAGCGCCCCGCGGGGCCCGGAGGGCCGGAGTGAGCGAAGCGAACGCAGGCGCTCCGGGGGTGTTCGAGCTCGGCCCGTCGGGCCGCAGCGAGCAGCGCGAGCGCAGGCGCGTCGAGGGCCCCCGCAGGGGCGCAGCGAGGCGAAGCCGAGCGAAGCGCCTGCGGGCTTGTGTTCGGGCCCGCAGGGACGGAGTGAGCCGCAGGCGAGCGCAGGCGCTGCGATGCCAGGCCGCAGCCCGCAGCGAGCTCTGCTCGCGCTTCGGCAGAGGCCGCAGGCCGGAGTGAGCCGAAGGCGAACGCAGGCGTGCGAGCCGTCCCGCGTGGGCCCGCGAGGGACCCGGGCCCGCGAGGGACCCGGGTTCGTCGTCGCGCTACTCGTCGCGCTCGCAGGGCGGGTGAGGCCATCGGCCGAGCACGGCGTGCGGCGCCTGGTGATGGCGGTTGGTCACGCGCGGCGAGGGGCGGCGACGCGAGCGACGCGAGCGACGCGAGCGGCGCTGACCCTCGCCTGGTCGGAGGGAGGATCACGATCAAACAACCCCGAGCGGAGCGAGGATCCTCGCGACGATCACCTCTCGAGGTAGCGCTTGATCGTCTCGTCGGGTTCGGCCGCGGCGATGCCTGCATACACGCCGCCGTAGAAGATCAGCACGTTCGCAGCGACGGCCAGCAGCGCTGGCATGGGCATGCCCTCGAGTACGACGGGCACTACCGCAAGCGCACTGACTGCGATCGCCACTCGCCGAGCTCGCAGGTGCGCGCGCTCGCGGTAGTTCTGAATCGGGTCAGCCATCGATCTCGCTCAGTGCTTGTCGGACCACCGCGAGCGCGCCGGGCTCGAGGTCGAGGAGCCGCGCGGCGAAGCCCTCGAGTTCGCTCTCGAGGTCGAGCGTCGCTCCAAGGTCCCGCGGTGCAGCAGCGATCGCGCGCAGCACCGCGACGATCAGCTTGCGCTCGCGGGGCGTCAAACCACCCTCGCCGAAGAGCAGCGCGAGCTCGACGTGCCGAGGCTCGCCGATGCGCACCACGTGGTCGCAGAGCTGGCACGCGAACGTGCCATCGTCCTGCTCGCGCCATCGGCACTCGGGCAGGGGCTTCTTGTCCATGCCCGCGTAGATCCTGGGGTCGCAGGCGATCGGGTGCACGATCGAACCGTCGGCGTGGGCCAGCCGGAGCAGCGGAGGCTTGGCTCCTACGATCGAGTCGCGCGCTGCGTCGAGCTCGAGCTCGAAGTCGATCAGCTCGCCAAGCTTGCGCAGCCGCGCCGGGGTGAGCTCGAGGGTCTCGGTCCCGCAGACCAGCACGAGCGGCTCGATGTTGTCGGGCATGTGCCTGGGGAACAGTCCCGCAGGAGGGCGTATTTCGCACGTTTGCGATCGGAGTGCTTGACAGCGGCGTGCTACGCGGTGCATCATTCTCGCCATGCTGTTCGACGCCACCACTCCCTACGCTGACGTGTTCAAGACCGAGTTGCTGCCCGCGCTGTCGCGGCTGGACGGACGCGCTCGGCGGCTGACTGGCGGAGACGTCTCCGCCGCCGAGGATCTGCTCCAAGAGACGGCTCTCCGTGCTTGGCGCTTCGCCGATCGATACCGGCCGAACTCGAACCCCGAAGCGTGGTTGGTGACGATCATGCGCAACCTCTGGCTCAACAAGCTGGCCAAGCGGAGGCGCGCGCCCGAGATCAGCGAGTCCCAGCTGTGCCAGCTGCGCTACCACCAAGACCACCGCGGTGACTTCGCCGAGCACAAGTACGTCGTGGACAGGAACGTGCTGAGCCTCTCGAGCGACGGCTCGCTGGCCATGTCCGACGCGGCCACGACCGCCGAGGAGTGCCTCGACGGGCAGCTCGACAAACAGCGAGCCGCCGCCGCGATCGATGCCGCGCTCGCCAAGATGCCGAGCTCGCACGCGCGTGCCTGGTCGGCGTTCGAGCGCGAGCACCTCTCCTACGCCGAGATCGCCGAGCGCGAGGACGTTCTGGTCGGCACCGTGATGTCCCGGATTTACCGAGCTCGCCGCGCGATCGAGTCGGCCTTCGCCGCGGCTTGATCAACCGCAGAGCGGCACGTCGCCGACGACCATCGTGAAGCGGATCCCCGCCGCGCGAGCCTTGTCGACGACCTCGTAGACCTGTCGGTAGAGCAGCGCCGAGACGGCCTCGTAGCCGTCGACGAAGCATTCGTCCCACGCGTTGCCGATGAACTGGCCCAGCCCCTCGACGTAGATCGGTGGCGGCCCGTCGTCCCACGCAGCTCCGAAGTCGCCAAGGGTCGGCGGCGGCACCACGACGAAGAAGTGCCAGTCCTCCTCGCCCGAGTCGAGCGGCAGCATCGTCCAGTCCTCGGGGAACAGGTCGCCGTCGCCGTAGAGATCCCACGCCCCCACGACGAGCGGGGCGAACTCCTCGGGCACGTCCCAGAACAGTCCGGTGAATCCGTCGCCCGCCTCGATCACCTTGCCGCCGAGACCGAGCGGCTCGAGGATCCGGTTGATCTCCCACTCGATCATCTCGGGTGTCACGACGTCGGGAAACTGCGACGCTCGCCGCCGCAGCGTTTGGATCGACTCTCCGTGGCGGCGCGACAGCCCTCGCTCCGCCAGCTTCAGGGCGAGTTCGTCCTCCCGGCCGCCGGACGGCGCAGTCATTGCCACGATCTCGACGCCGAGGTCACGCCAGTCGAGCAACGTCCACCCGATCTGCCCGAGGCCGAGTGCGTCGAGCGGATCCTCGACCAGCGGTGCCTCGATCAGCACGGCGGCGAGCGCGGCGAATGGCTGGTTGGTCTGGCTCGTGAACGCCGACACGCGCGCTCGCAGTGCGTATCCGGTCTTGCCGTCCACCGAGGTCGCGGTCCAGCCCGTGGTGTCGCCGAGCCGCACGTCGTGCTCGCCGATCAACGCGAAGCCATCGCTCGGGTCGCTGACCTCGATCGCCTGCCAAGCGCCATCCCAGATCTCCCACGTCAGCTCGAGTTCGCCGAGCCGCTCGGTGGTGACGAACAGTCGCAGCGTCGTGTATGGCTCGGCAGCGATGAAGTAGACCGCGTCGTTCACCGCGGGTGCGCTCGGCAGCAACGGGAGGTCGTCAGCCGATCGCGAGCGCGCCTCGTCGGTGTAGTCGGTGAACACGCCTCCATCGTCCTGGATCGCCGCGCTGACCAGGTGCGGCTGCGGGCCGTCGTCGATGAAGATCGTGCGCGGGTACAGCTCCGTCGGGGCGTCGAGGTCGTCGACCTGATAGTCGACGATCCGCAGCACACGGCCGATGTTGTCGGTGTCGCCGGCGTAGGTGATCCGCAGGTAGAGCCCAACGTCGCTTGGACCGAAAGTCGACGCGACGCCACGATCGACGAGCTTCGACGGGATGCCCTCGCCCAGCTGGAGGACACCTCGCGTGCCCGCGCGTCCTTGGCTGAGATTCTCGAGGTCGACGATGTCGAGCGCGGGGGTGGTGTCGTCTTGCGGGTCGGTCAGGTTGCCGTTGGAGTCGGCGAGAAAGTCGAGGTTGCCGTACTCGCCGATCAGGTCGCACTCGAGCGTGACCGTGAGCTCGGGCTCGGGATCGAACGGATACCAGATCAGAGGTGCGGTCGACCTGTAGACCCGACCGCGCGGGCCAGCGACGCTGAGCAGCCCGGCCGCGATGATCAGCGGGCGGTCGAGGTCGACCGTGCGACGCACCGTGACCTGCATGGTCGCGCGGGTCGAGAAGCCGGCGCTCTCGCGATCGGGCCCGGCGAGGAACAGCTGCCGCGAGGTCGAGCGCTCGACCACCTTGGCGAGCTCGGCCTGCGCTCGCGCCCAAGCACGGTACTGGGCGATCGCACCACGCGGGTCGTCGAAGAACGGCTCGTGATACTCGGGCGGCGTCACCTGCCGCAGCAGCTCGAGTATCTCGTCTTTGGTCGGCGGGGTGGCCACCGAGCGAGGGTAGCTCAGCTGCGCGTCTCGAGGTCGCCTCGCGTGGACCCGATGACGACGATGCGGCCGTCAGCTTCGCGCGAAACGAATGCCTGCGCGGTGAACTCGATAAATCCGAATGGGGTTCGTTCGGCCGTAGCCCACACGAACACATGCTGTCGTTCATTCTGAAGTCGCGGCGACGATTCGTAGAGCGTCCATTCGCGCCGCGTCCTCGGCACAAAATCGGGGAGCCCATCGGCGAGCTGACCGAACACAGCGTCAGCCACAGCCTCGACTTCCGGTTGCCCTTGCACGGGCGTAATGACCGACCGAGCGCTGAGGTTGCCGATCCTGACGTTGCGGTCTTTGGGCCGCAGCGCCCGTCGCTGGCGGTCGAACAGCAGCCGCTCGCGCAGCTCGGGGATCCGCATCGCCAACAGTCGCGCGAGCTGGTGCTCGTCGGGCACCTTGCCGCCCACGGCCCACTCGGCGAAGGCGAGCCACCACTGCGCGCGCCAGTGCGTCTCGCCGCTCGCCTGCCACCGGTCGAGCTGCGCCTGCCAGGCGTCGGGCCAGCCGGTCAGCTCGGCACGGAACGGGTCGGCCGCCGCCAGCTTCCGCACGAGCCACTCGAGCGAGACCGTGACCGGCCGCGTGTGGCGACCGATGGCGCAGAACGGACATGGCATCATGACCAGCCGAGTCGTGCGCGCGCCATCGTGTGCATGCACGGGCTTCGGGCAGACGACGATGTCCGCCGTCCAGCGGTTGCGCGCACATGTCACATCGAACTCGGTTCCGCGCGCTCGCGCAGGGACGTGCCTCAAGCCACCAATCACGCTCTGGTCGAGCGCGACGATCCGCGCGCCCCGGCCCGAGCACTCGCGGCAGACCTGCTCGCCCGTGAATGTCGCCCCGCGCTCGTCAAGCTCCAGCGCGAGCGCCCAGAGCAGCACGACACCTGGTCGCCCGGCAAACACCGGCTCGCCGTCGTAGACGTTCCTACGAACCTCCCAGCGCGGCCCGCTGTACGTAACGCCGTTGAGCGTGTCGCCACTGTAGACGTTGACGCTGACCAGCGAGCATCGGAACTCCGGCCGCGCGGTGACCCACTGTTCGCACACCATGTGCGGCCCGGAGCCGTCAGGCCCAATCTTGTCGCGGATCGTCAGCAGGCTTCGCAGCCGATCGCCGTGGTCGCTGTCGACCACGTGCGCGTCGACCATCTTGCGCAGCTCGTCGACAGCGAGGCCCAGCTCGAACGCGCGCCTGCGCAGCAGCGCCTCGAACTCGCGGTCGAAGCTCATGGCCGAAGCTCGCCTCGGTCACCGATCAGGCGCTCGATGTCGGAGATCTCGGTGAGCCTGAGCAGCTCGAACACCTCGAACGGGTTGGCCTGGATCAGACCGCGCGGGCCTGCCCCGTTGACCTGCTCGTCGAGAGCGCGCGCGAGCAGGGTCCGGGCGTCGACCGAGAGCTTGTGCGGCGGCAAAAGCTCGACCGCCACGGCCTCGGCGACCTCGCGCACGAGCTGGTGCGTGCCGTCGCTCATGTTGTCGCCGAGGACACCCACGATCGATCGGTGGACGTCTTCGAGCTCGGCGTCGACCCACCGCTCGCCGCCGAGCGCATCGCGGCCGACGAACTGTTCGAGCACGGACGCGTCCGCCTGGTGCGGGTCGACAATCAGGCGAAAGGTCCAGCCGCGCAGGCTGAATACGGTCACGCGCTTCTCGGATGGGTCGGTCATGGTCCCGTCAACCGAGCGCCGCGCCGCTCGGGGTAGGAATGCGCGGCGGCAGGCTCGGGTTGAGCAGGCGTTGACGCTCGCTCGGGTCGGTGGACTCCAGCCCCTTGCGCAGCCGCACGGTCGCGGCGCCGACCGGCACGGTGTGGCGCTGCACGAGCATCTCGATCACCTGCTTCTTGAGCTTCGCCATGCCTGCGTAGAGCACGGTCGGATCGAGCACCGGACGGACGCGCGCGCTCGGCTGGTAGACCCCGTCGGCAAGCTCATGGCCAGCCTCGACCATGTAGCCGAAGGCGTGCCCACACTCGATGCACTGCGCGAGGTTCTCGTCCCACGGCTCGTCGTACAGCCGATAGAGCGTCTCCTCGAGACAGCGCGGGCAGTAGAAGTAGCCGACGTCGTGCACGATCACCCCGCAGTGTTGACGATGATCCTCGACAGCATGGCCGTCAGGTACTCGCCATCGCCGGGGACGGCGTCGGTCACCGGGGACGCCAGCGATCCCTCGGGCACGAGCAGCCCTTCGATGGTGGTGAGCGTGGCGATCAGGTTGGCGCGGTACAGCGTGGCTCCGACTTGCAGGCCTTCGACGTAGGCCAGCAGGGCGCGCCGGGCCGCGCTGAGAACCGCAGCGACGTCGAAGCCATCCTGGACGCGCACGCCGAGTGCCCTGATCGTCACCACCCGCGGCGCGAGGGCGACCACGATCACGGGAACGCCAGCTGCTCGCACGGTCCGCAGCCGAGCTCGCACGCGCTCGGCGAGCGCCGAGTTGGTGGTCCGCCCGTTGCCGAGGATCTGCACGACCACACGCCCGGTGAGCCCGGTGCCGTCGAGCTGCTCGTAGACGCGAGCGCTCACGACACCCTCGACGATCGCCGCCTCGGCCTCGATCGCCTCGAGCGTGCCCTTGCGCGCGCGCTGATAGGCGGTCGAGCAGCGCGAGAGCACGTCCTCGTTAGTCTCCGCAGGCCGCCCGCCCGCGGCCGGCTCCGGGTTGTTCACGCTGATCGTGGTGTCCTCGAGCTGCGAGACGATCCGCGTGATCGTATTGCGCGCCACGTTGCCGCCGGGCCCCGCGGTAGTGGCGAGCGCAGCGACGGTGATCGGCCCGGTCTGCCCGCCCTGGAACAGCAGATCCGCCGTCGTCTTGAAGGTCACGCCGCCCGCGGTCGCGCAGATCGTACCCACCGGAACCGCGCTCGCGGTCAGGCTCGGATCGCGTTGGAAGACGAGCGGCACGATCGCGGCCACGTCACCGCGCTTGAACTCATTGAACTCGCTCGCGGCGAGTTCCTCGACAGCTTCATCGCTGACGCTGGCCACCGTGCTCAAGCGAAGGGCGTTGAGCTGTCGTTGCGCGTAGCTGCCAACCCGCTCGGCCATCGCCACGCCGGCAGCGATCGCGATGTTCACGTTGCCGCCCTCGACGTCGAAGATCTCGGGCGTCAAACGGGTCGGCCGCGCCAAGGCTTCGTTCTTGGCCGCGGCGAACAGATCCTCGAAACTTGGCGCAGGCACGTCACCAGCGTACTACAGGCCGCCAGCAGGGACCTGGACCAGAAACGAGACCTCGCCGATCGACCGCGCCTGCACGCGCACCTGAAAGCGCAGGATGCCGCCGCCGCCCTTGCCCAGCTCGAGCGTCGCCGACACGGCCGCGTCGCGAACGTCGGGCTCACGGCGTAGCTGCTCCTGGATCCGAACAGCGAAGTCTTGCAGCGCACGCGGGCGGATCATCTTCTTCGACAGGTCTTGCAGCCCGTAGGCGGGGAGGTGCGCAAAGCCGCCGAGTGAGGTGATCAGCCGCCTGGTCACGCGTTCCTTCAGCGACGCCGCGGCATCGGAGAGCACGGTCTCGCCGTTCGACTCGGTCAGCCACGTGCCGGTTGCGAGCTCGCCATCCGGGGTCGCCCCGAACGGGTTGGCCCAGTCGCGGTAGGTGTCGACGGCCGCGAACCGGCTGCGAGCTCGCTGCGGGCGGTTGAGCGCCTGCACGCGAAAGGTCGCTACACCGCCGAACTCCTCGCACCGAGCCCCTCGCACCGAGCCCGCGAGCGTCACGTCGTACTCGATGCCGGGCTCGAGCGAAGGCACCGTGCGGATGTGGACCTGCGTGGGGTCGAGCGAGTCGACGAAGCACTCGCCGATCCACGGGTGAATCGTGGGCCGGCGCTTGCCGGGCGGAATGATCAGCTCGCCATCGAAGGCGGACACCGCAGGGTCGACCGCTTCGATGGCCCACATTTCGGGGTTGCGAGTGTCGCGGTAGCCGAGCGGGTCGCGGCACTTCGGCGCGACGGTGAAGAACGCGATCAGCTCATTGGTGCCGACGGCCAAGATCGTGATCAGCGAGAGCAGGCCTGGCCCGCCCCACGGCGCTGAGTCCCCAAACGGCAGCAGCCCAAACCCGCTCATGCGCTCACCGGAAATCGTAGCTCAGCCACAGGTGCGTCGCCGATGCGCCGCCGCTGGTCAGCGCGATCATCTGCACCCACGCCGTGCAGCCCTCGGGGATGTCCACCTCGGGGATCACCACGCCGGCCTCGATCTCGGCTGCGGTGGGGGAGTCCTCGACGATCGATGGGAGGCGCACGTACTCGCGGGCGGTCGGCGAGCCAGGCCGCTCGAACACGATCGCCGCGTCGAAGGTGAGTCCGGTGCTGCTCGCGGGCTTGGCGTTCTCGTTTCCGCCGTCGTACCCGACGCCCCACCAAAGCAGCTTTGTGGCGCCCTTCGGCACGCGAATGGTCTCGGCTAGACCGGCGGGGTCTGGCGTAGTTTGAGCGACGGACCACTCGGGATCCGCGGCGAAGGTCGCGATTTCGATTCGTCGGTGCAGCGGCACGCACCGAGGCTACCACGGCGCGGCGACCAGCTGCGCCACGTGGTCATCGCCGCGCCACGCAGGTGTGCTCGCGCTCGAGTTCCTGGCCGGTCTCACACGCGGCGCAAGGCGGCCGATAGTGGCGGCTCAGCGGGCTCGAGCACCACCTGGACCGGGCCACGGAGCGGGATCACCTTGGTGCTCGTCGGCGACGGCGGCAGTCCCTCGAGCGGGCTCTCGCCAAACCGGCGATCGCCCGCGCTTGCGATGCGAGCACGCAGGCGATCGCGCTGCTCGGCGGCTATGAACTCGTCGATGGTCATCGCTTGGCCAGCTCCGGCGGCAGGGCAAGGTACGCTTCCACATCGTCGTAGGCCTCGAGCAGTTCCTGCGCCAGCTCGTCGCGTTCGTCCGACGGCGGCAAGCTGGCCATGGCGTTGGCCCTCAAGCTGGCCATCGTCTCGACATGGCGGCACAGCCGGTGAATGGCCCACGCGCAGAACACGACGAGGATGGCGAACGAGATGAGGTCGATCATGCGCTGCCCAACCGCCCACGCGGGCGCGCATTCCGGGCACCAAATATTCCGCGTCTATTCCTGGTCGCAACCGACGCTACATGCAGTTGCACCCGCACACGGGCTGCGGCGCCGGCAGTTTGAGCACCGCGTAGCCGTGCCGGCTCACGTCGCAGTCGACGCCCGCGACCTCGAGCCCCGGCACCGGGCACAGCCCGCACGCGTAGCCGACGTGGCCAGGCGCAGGCCCTCGCAGCTCCCACGGACCCGAGAGGATCGTCTTGCGCACGCTGCCGTTGGTGAGCACCAGCGACCAAAAGCCGTCCTCCAGCCAGGTGATCGAGTCGCCGCCGTCGAGTTCGATCGTCACGAGGCCGGTCGTGCTCTGGCCCGCGGCGGCCTGGTCGACCTCGATGTCGAACTCGTGCGTCGACGTGGTGCTGTTCTGCGCCTTCCTGATCGCGGCGGTGCCCGAGTAGCCCGTGAGCACGATCGGCCTTCCCGTGCGCGCGCTGTAGAGCCGCAGCTTGAGCAGCAGCGAGTCGCCACGGATCGCCCGGAGCAGCAGCGGGATCGGGTGCGTGGTCTGTGCGATCGGGTCGAGCGCCATGGCCAAAGTCTACGCTAGTGGATGCGCGTCACCGTGACGGTGCGGTAGTTGGCGGACGTGCCGCTCGGGTCCGAGGTCGCGGCGACGGAGACCCAGATCCGGTCGTTCGCCGCCAGCGGGCCCGTCCAGTGCAGCGTCTGCACGGTGCCGACCGAGGCCGAGACCACCGCTTTGATCGAGGTCTCGTCGAACGTGTTGCTGAGCGACGCGGCCGCCTTGATCGCCACCTGCGTCGCCGCGCCGGCCTCTTGGCTCACCGACACCGAGTAGATGCCGGCCGAGCTCACGAGCCACGACCCCCCGTTGGCAGCCGAGTCGGAGTACGTGATCGCCGAGCCTGCGGATGCGACTTGCGATGTCCATCGGTAGATCCGAGTGTTGGTGGATCCACGCGCTGTCGAGCCGCGGACGATTGAGTAGTCCTGTCCGGTCACGCTCAGCGTCTCGGTCACGGTGAGCGTCTTCGTCACGGTGAGCGAGCCGGTGATCTTGGCCGCGCCGCTCGGACTGATCTCGAGCCGCTCAGTGAGCGTCTGCGAGCCGTCCGGCGAGACCGACACCACGAACCGCGTCGGCATGTCGTTCGATCCGGGCGTACCGGAGACCTGGAACCCGAGGTATCCGCCGAACGCATAGTCGACGCCATCCCATCCCAGCGCGTAGAGCTGGAACAGCCCGTCGCCGTCGTCGACGATCGTGTGCGTGTCGTCGTTGGATCGGCTGCGAGCGGTGATGATGAGCGGTGCCTGTGCGGTCGAGTGCCTGTGCAGGATGAGCCCCGCCTGGCTGCCGCCGATCGTCGAGATCTGAAACGTGCTCGTGACGCCCGCCCCGTCGATCGTGATCTCGCCTGGCTCGGTGCCGGGGTCACCGACGCACGTCGCCGACATCTTGATCAGACCCGACGTGGGCTCGAACGAGATCGACCCGCCATCCTCGCCGACGAGCGATTGGCCGTTGTCGACCCGGATGCTGTTGGGCCCCGTCGTCGTTCCCTCCGCCAGCACCTGTGCGAGCGTGGTCCCGTGGGGGTTGGTCGTGTTTAGAAGATGGTTGTCGAGCGTATCGCCGTCATCCGACACATCGCGACCGTCAACCTGGCCGGTCGTGATCAGGTTTCCGACGGTGACGTCCCCCTCGAAGTGTCCGTCCTTCCAGCTGTTGCCGACTTTGCCGAGATCGGTCGCATTGTTCGTCGACGGGTACACCTCGAGCGGACCGACGCGCACGCGGGTGTCGCTGTCGGCTCGCAGAAGAAGCTCATCGGTCGCGTGGTCGTAGCCGAGGCCACCCTCGGTCCCCTCATCGGCATCCGCAAAGTAGATGCTGTCGCCGTTGGTGACCTCGATGTTGGTGCCGCCGGTCTTGTTGTCGTTGCTGAGCACCGCGGCAAGTGAGCTGGGCGCGACTCCTTTTCGCCAGAGCTCCTCGCCGTCTTTCCCCCAGCCCTTGGTGTTGGTCGACCCCAAGATCAGCCAGTTCACCTCGCTGGCCTGCTCGCCAGTCGCCGGATAGCGAAGCCCGTCGGCCGTCTCGACCGCAGCGATCTTGGTATCGATCGCACCGACACCACCGTCGTTGATCGACAGCGTGAGCCTGTAGCTGCCCTCGACGTCGGGCGTGAATGTGACCTGCGCGGCCGTTGGATCCGAGATCGTGGCCGTGCTCCCGATCGGCTTGTCGCGCAGCTGCCAGCGCCAGCGCGTGACGTCGGTGTTGTCGGTGTTGCGCACGACCACGGCCTTGCCGAGTTCGAGGTCTTTGCGAGCTCGGCCGACGGGGCCCTTCGGCGTCGTGGAGTGCGTCGGCTGGTCGATCGTAATCAGAGCGGTCGCCACGGGTCCCAGGGTATCGCAGGCCGCTTGCACGCGCCGCGCTGCCGCGGGATGCTGGTCGGGCCATGGCTGTGAACGCTCAAGTACGCCCCGCCCTCGACTCTGCGCTCCAGCAGGTCGCCAACATCCCGATCGCCGCGCTCGTCTCGTTGCAGACCGAGTCCTTCACCGCCGCTGGCACGATGAGCGGCAACAAGGATCTCGCGCTCTGCAATGCGAGTGGCGGTGGCTTCACCCTGACGCTGCCCGACGGCGCGAACGTGATCGTCGGCAAGCCCTACGTCGTCAAAGAGTGGCATGGCACCAATAACGTGACCATCGACGCGGCGGGCGGCGGCACGATCGACGGTGCCGCCAACCTGGTGCTCGCCGCTGGCGAGGCCGTCGAGCTGGTCGCCCGCGAGGTCAACTCCAGCACGCTGCTGGTGACGTGGAACATCGTCGGTCAGACCGCGCCGAACCCGGCCGCTGGCGGCGAGCTGCTGGCGGAAAACAACCTCGACGACGTCGACGATGCCGCGTCCGCGCGATCGAACATCGGGGCCAACCGCAAGACCGTCAACATGCGGGTGGACCTGAACAGCACCAACGTCTACCGCTACGTGAACGTCAGCGGCAACAGCGAGACGATCGAGGGGATCGGGTCCGTCATCACCGGCGCGCTCGCTGACGGCGACGCCACGATCACCGCCACGATCAACGGCGTCGCCGTGACCAACGGCGTCGTCACGATCGCCGAGTCTGGCTCGGCAGCCGGCACCGTCGACTCGGCGACGCCCACCGCCGCGAACGTGATCGCCAACGGGGCCAAGCTCGAGCTCACGATCGGCGGCCCGAACACCGCGGCCGAGTTCGCCGACGTGTCCGTCGAGCTGAGCTACTAGGCCGGCTCGGGCTCACCAACCGCGGTGTGCTTGCTGCCCGGACCGTTGACCCCGGAGATGTAGGCCGTGACGGCGACCGGGGCTGGGTCCGGGTTCATCGCGAGCCCGTTGATGGTCGTCATCCAGGCGATGAACTCGGGGTCCGACAAGACCGTGATCTGAAAGGCGTCTTTCGCCCTCACGATCCCGTCCTCGAACCCGACGTAGGGCACGGGTGCTGGCGGTGCTGGTGCTGGCGGTGCGTAGGGCGTCGGCACGTAGGGGATTGCCGGCACGCCTCGTATGTCCACCCCGGCAGGGCCCGTCGTGCTGCCGACCGGAGGCGCGAGCGGTCCGACGCCAAGGTGGGTCGCGCCCTCGATGTGCACCGCGCCGATCTTCGGGTCGCAGCGGATGTGCACCGAGCTGCCCGCGTGGATGTTGATGTCGCCGCCCTGCTGGGTCTGCACCGCGAAGTGCTCTCCGTCCTCGAGCCGCAGGAATGTCCACGTCGCCGCAGGCGGTCGCACGCCCTTGGAGGTTGCCGCCGCCGCCCCCGTCGGGATCCCGCACACGCTCGAGGGTACCGCGTTCTGCGAGTCCGCGAGCACACCCACGATCACCGCGTTCGCTGGGTCGCCGTCGACCATCGCCAAGACCACCTGCTGCCCGAAGCGGACCGTGAGCGGCCAGCAGCCCACGCGAGCGTTGATGCGATCGCCGTCGCGGGCCGTGACCTCGACGATGGGCTCGCCCTGCTCCCACCGCACATAGGCGGGCGTCGTCGCCGGCAGCTCGGTCTGATCGTCGAGGTAGCCGACGGTGCCGATGTCGATCGGGGACGGGACAGGCGCACCGAGGCCTCGGCCTACCTTGCTGGGGTCCGGTCGCCGTGGGGTCCTGCGCTTCACCGATCGAGCCATGCGGGGAAGATACCGCGTGAGCCGAGGTTTGGGCTCTCGCCATGAGCGATCCGACGCCGATCAACGCCGCCAAACCATCGACCAACGAGCACGCGATCAATGCTGCGCGTGACTTGCTGGCATCCTGCGAAGCTGGTGAGACGCACGGGTTCGTGTTGGTCGCCATGCAGCTCGGCGGGAACCACAACGTCGTCTCTGTTGGCCACCTCGACAGCCGCACGCAGGCGCTCGTCATCGTCGACTTGTTGGCTGAGCTGCTCGCCGACCGAGGCCTGCTGCACCGCGCGGGCGATTAGCCCGCGCTCGGCTGACCCGAGCGCGCGTCGGTGATCTGCACGCTGTCGCGCACGTCGAGGTAGTTGATCGCCTGGATCGACAAGTCGAACCCGCTCTCCGCTCCCCACACCCACGTGACCGTCTGCACCCTGAACTCGCGTTGCAGGTACTGGCTCGAGCCCGCGATCGCCAGCATGCTCGCCGTCTCGACGTCAAAGCCCGCACGCCTGGCCGCCTCGCGCCGCACCGCGATCGAGGTCTCGGCGAGGATCATGCCCGAGCTGATCACGCCGCTCGTCGGATTGGCTGCGGGAATCTCGATCTGGATCGGGTCGCGTGGGCGCAGCGCGAACAGGTCGGCGATCAGTCCCTCGTAGCCGTCGAGCGCCGACAGGTTGTGGGTCTTGATCCCCACCTCGTGATCACCACGGCTGAGCTGCTCGTAGATCGACGCGGCCGCCTGAAACAGCGCCGCTCGAATCTCGTCGGGTGAGCCGCCGGCGATCTGGTCGAGGTTGAACACCTTGATCTCGTCGCGATCGCCGTCGCCAGTCGGCGTGGGTCGGTTGTTCTTCGCGAGCGGCGGGTAGAGGTTTGTGTAGCGCGTGCCTGTGGCCTGATCGAAGCCGTTGACCTTGATCGTCGGCGTCGCGGTGCCCTTGAGATTGCGCTTCAGCGTGAGCTCGCTGATGTCTTTCCCCCACACGAACTTGCGGATCGAGTGCGGCAGCGGGAAGCCGTCGCCCGCCGTCTCGCTCTCGCGGTAGTAGGTGCGCGGGTTGGTGATCACGAGTTCGGTGGCGACGATCGGACTCGGGCCCCGAGGCGCGCGCAGGTAGCAGATGTAGCCCGCGCCGGTCACCAGGTCGGAGATGAAGTCCATGTACGCGATCTTCGACTTGTTGCCGGCCGACTTCTTGCGTCCCTTCTTCGCCACGCCCAGCGAGTCGACCCACGCCTTGGGCCTGATCTCGTCGATCGTCGGCAGGTCCAGCACCAGCGTGCCCGAGGGGTCGTCGGCGCTGATGACCTCGTTGACGACGCGCAGGCCTCGGAAGCCAGGCAAGCCGAAGCGCCGTGACGCTGGCGGCACCGCTTGGGCGGCGGCCGTGAGCGCGTTGGCCTCGGCCAGCTTGGCCGCCGCACTCGCCCGAGCTGCTGCTGCTGCCGCCGGGATGCCCACCGCGTCGAGGTCCGCCGCCGCGGCGAGGTCGACCTTGCGGTCGTAGAGCAGCTGCTTGCGCTTGCGGCCGAGCTCTTTCGTCTGCTCCGCCGAGAAGCGCTTGTCGATCTCGATCGCCGCGAGCCCGTCGCCGGTCAACAGGAGCTGGATCGCTTCGTCGAGCTTCAGGAAGCCCGGCAGATCCTCGAGCATGTTCGGTGGGATCTCAGCGTCGAGCAGCTCGCCCGTCAGGTCTCGCGCTTCGATCTCGATGATCTGCTCTGCGTCGTTGAGCACGATCGTCGCGTCGTCGGCGAACCCGCGGAAGATTTCGTTGGTGTAGCCGCCGAAGCTGTCGGGCACGCCGGTCAGCGGCGTCGGCAGGTCGGGGATCAGCAAGCCATCGGCCCCGACACCGCCGCACGCGGCTGCCCACTCTGGGGCCGTGAACACGCCCGCGAACACCTGCACAGTCATCGCTCGGATCAGGCGTGGGTCGATCGGCAGCGACGCGAAGTCGATCTCGAACTTGGCCGTGTCTGCCTTGCGGTAGCTGTTGAGCTCGACCGTGCAGCTGTAGGGGACGATGTCGGTGCCGAGCTGGATGAACTCGGTCGTGCCGGGCAAGACGTCGTCGATCGACCCGCTGCCGAAGCCCTCGGCGCCCGTGCCCGGGACCGCAGGAGCGGGCGTAGGCGGCAGCAGGCCGGCCGAGTTGTTCTCGAGCCGGATCTTCAAGCGGACCTTGCAGCCCGAGTACCAGACGCCTGCTCCTGCGGCCATGCACGCAGTTTACAAAACGCGGCCCCGGAAGGTTTGCCGCCGCGCTTGCGGGCCTTCCGGGGCCTTTCCTTTTGGTCACCATTCAGCCGATCAACGGCGATTGCGAGGGCAGGATTTGAACCTGCGGCCTTCGGATTATGAGCCCGACGAGCTACCTGACTGCTCCACCGCGCAAGGCCAGGGTGTACCCGTCGCGCAGCGCCGCCAGCCTCACGAGCCGAGCGGAACAGGACCGTAGAACGGCAGCGGGTCGCCGAGGTCCAATGGTGGTGCGCCCTTGAAGCCCCACACTCCAACGGCGGGGATGAATGCGAGAAAGTCGGGATCCGCCCCTGGTTCCATGCCGATCCAGGTTGGAGCAGCGACTTCCCAGTCCGTCGCCGATCGCCAAATCGAGTCACCAGGAGCCGTGCCGTCGTCGCTCAGCATGACGGCCTGGCCGATGTTGTGCTCGAACATTGGGGCACGAACGCGTTCTGGGTCGTACGCCCACGGCAGACGCTCGATGATCGCTCGCCACATCATCACGCACTCGGTGTTCGACGGCTGCATGTAGAAACACCACGGCCAGCAGCGACGGCGCACGCACTTGCCCGCGCGCACCTGCTCGATGGCCCACTCGAAGGTCCCCTGGTTGCTCATGCCGACTGCAACCAGTGCGGGCGCGTAGCATTCCTACTTCGGCACCATCACCAGCGTGCCGCTCGGCACCGTGGGCGAGTAGAAGGCGTTGTAGTCCGAGATCTTGGTCCACTGGTGCGGGGACCCGTAGAACTTCGACGCGACGTCGTAGAGGCTCGTGAGACCCTGCGCGACGAAGCTGGCGAGCAGCTCGTCACCTGCGAACAGATCGGCGATGCGCTGCTGCTGGGCCGCGAACGATGCGAGCTCGACCAGGCGCTCGCGCAGCTCGGCCTGGACGGCGGCTGCGATCGCGATCGCGTCCGCCTCGCCAACGATCGCTGCCTCGCCGGCCGCAGACCGGCTCACGCCGAGGTCCGCGAGCAGGTCGCCGACGAGCATCTTGATCTGCCACAGCGCCGACTTGATTGAGTCGAGCAGATTGCCGGGGGCAGCCGCGAACGCAGCTACCCCTCGGATCGCGCCGACGATGCCCTCGACGAGCGCCACGATCGCGGCCAGGGCGTTGGAGATCTTCGACAAGAACTTGTTGGGCTGCTTGAGGTTGGCCAGCTTGGCGAGCGCGGCCAAGATCGCCTTCAGGATTGCACCGAGCCCCGCCGCGATCGACAGCACATTGAGGTTGATCTTGCGCTTGATCGGCGGCGAGTCGGTGTCGCCCGACCAGGTGAACTCGATCTCGAACGCGGCGTCGTGGATCGTGTCGAACGCTGGGACGAATCGGGTGATCATCCCGAAGCGCACGTACTGATCCCACGAGAAGCGGATCTGCTGGCCCTCGGCGACGATCAGGCTGAGCGCGTCGACGACCACGCGGGCGAGCTTGGCGGGCTGGCGAGACGGAAAGCTGTTGGTGCCGACGAAGCTCGAGCCCGAAGCGACGCCGCTCTGCGGAAGCGCAGCGCCAGGTGAGAGCGGCGGAAAGTTGAGCAGGTCGACCCCGTTGCCGTCGTTGTTGTCGATCAGCTTGGAGTCCTTCCACATGCCTCGGATCGTGGTCGGCTCGAATGTCGGGCCGAGCACCTGCTGCGTCGCCACCGGGTTGCCGGGCAGCCAGTTGGTGACGACCCGCTGCGTGCGGCCGAGCTCGAGCGGGCGGTACGGCAGCGCGCGGCCCTTGAAGATCATCACGCGCTTGGGGCCCGTGGTCTGCTCGATCGTGACGGGGCTGGCCATAGATCAGTTCCCTCCCTCGAGCGCTTCCCAGGTCTGCGTGCGCTTGTCGGCCATGCGTTCCAGCGGCTGCACGAGGCCGGCCATGAGTCGGTCGGGGTCGGGGTCACGCATGTCGATGTGGACCTCGACCTTGTTGATCTTCACCTTGCTGCCGGTCCCGCGCTTGCTGTTGCCCTTGTTGTCGACGCCCTTGAGGGCGTCGGCCAGGCTCTGTTGCAGCTTCTTCGCGTCCTCCTCGGCCTTCTTGATATCGAGCGGCGACAGCTTCGCATCGGCGATTTTGTCCGCTGCGCTCGCCAGCTGATCCGCACGGGTGAACGTGTCCTGGATGCCGTCGGAGAAGTTCTTCATGTTCTTGCGGCCCTGGTCGAGCACGCTCTGATCGACCACGCGCAGCTTCACCCCGAGCCGTACGATCTGCTCGATCAGCACGAGGATGCCCATCATCCCGAGCTTCAGCGTTCCCCATGCGCCGACCATGATCGACAGCCCCTTGATGAACCAGGACAGGGTCCCGCTCGCGAGGTCGACGGCCTGGGTCATCATGTTCAATCCGCCGTTCACCGTGTCGACAGCGTTGCCACCACCGAGCAGCGCTTTGCCGACGAGCTCGAGCCGTAGGTAGAAGGTGTAGAGGCTGGTGATAAACGGCACCAACGTGATCGAGCCGTCCTCGAGCCCCTTCACGATCGCGCCGGAAATGTCGTCCCACTTGGAGATGATGTACGCGCCGACGCCAGCGATCACGACTCCGATCCCGCCAAGCGCCACCGCTGCGATGCCGGCCACCGCTCCGAGCGATCCGATCGTGGTCACCAGCGACGCGACCTTCAAGATCCCCTTGTCCATCCCGCGGAAGATGTTGAGCGGGTCCTTCTTGCCGTCGGCCTTGCCGAACACCTTGCCCATGCCGCGGCCCATGCCGCCGAGGATCCCGGTGCCCTTGCCCTTCATGCCGCGCGCGAGGCCCATGTGCGTGGTCTTGGCCTGCTTGCCGATCCACTCGAGAACCGGCTTGCCGGCGTCCCGCATCCACGCGGCTCCGGCCACGGCCTTGCCGGCGGCGGCGACGAGCGTGCCGGCGACAAGGCGGGTTCCGCCGACCACCAGCGCCGTCTTGATCGCTACGCCGGCTGCGACGCCTGCGTCGCGGATCATCGTGGCGATCTCGACCCAGTGCTGGCTGACGTAGGTCATGCCGCGGTCGATCGCTTCGATGCCGCGGGTCATGCCCTTGGCTAGCACGCCGCCAGCGAACAGGGCGGCCGTCTTGAGCCCGGTGAAGGTCTTCTCGTCGCCGAACGAGCCCTCGCTGTTGAGCTTGTTGAGCGCGTCTTTGGCCGACTCGAACATCGGCTCGCCGAACTTGCGGCCGAGCGCCGCGAGCTTCGACTCGGTCGTCGACACGATGCCGGTGAAGCTCTTGCCGAAGACCTCGTTGACCTCGGGTCCGACCTTCTCGATCGCCTTCTCGAAGATCTTCAACGCGGTCTCGCCATTGGCCTTGGCGACCTTGTTGAACTCAGCCGCGAAGTCGCCGGTGACCTTCTTCCCGGTCACCTCCTCGAAGGCGGTCTTGAGCGTGGGCGCGAGCGTGCGGAAGGCGGAGACGTCAGCACCCGCCACGCCCGTCACGATCCGCCCGACGTCCTGGCCGAGCTGCTTGTAGTCGCCGCCTGTGGTCCAGCCGAGCACGGCGATCTTTTCCATGAGCGCCCGCTGGCGCTCGAGATCCTGCGTGACGCCGCTGACCGCTGGCGCCATCGACTGGTAGGCGATCGCGATCTCCTCGTTGGTCGCCGGGCTGTCGTCGGCGATCTTCACGAGCTCCTGCTGCATCGCCTTCGCCAGCTCGATGTTCTTCTCGAACGAGTCGGTGACCCCGAACGTCGAGTACATCGTGCCCAGCGCGAGCGCTCCCTGCTCGAGCGTGTCGTTGAGCTCGATGCCCTTCGCCGCCGCCATGCCGATGCCGCCCGCGAGACCGGCACCGCCCGCGACCAGGCCGGCCTTGGCCATATCCCCGGCGAGCATTCCGAAGTTGCCGCGGATCCTGTTGCCCGCGCTCACGATCTTGTCGGACATCGACAAGTAGCTGCGGCCGAACGTGTCCGCTGCACCCGCCGCCGACTTGACCTGCTTGTCGAAGCTGCCGTTGGTGCGCAGCCACGCGTTGATGTCGTAGTTGACTCCGTCGGCCACGGCACCGCGAGGCTAGCACGCAAGCGCATCGAGCAGGCGTTGCCACCAAGGCCTGCTCGGGTCTTCGGGCAGCGGCTCGAGCCCGGCGAGTTCGCATCCCACGTGCTCGAGCGGCGCATCGAAGACGTGGCGAGCAGGGCAGATCCAGTAGACC
>DATLLB010001082.1:0-5216 GCA_035538075.1 Enhygromyxa sp. | reverse complement strand
AGGCTGCCCTCGATCTCGCGTTCACGTTCACCGACTTCGAGAGCAAGGGCGACGGCAACCCGACCGCGCGCATGTTCGGCGGGATCCTGGGCTTCCGGATCTGAGCTTGTCATCGCCGGCCGGGGGCCCGACAACGGGCTGGGCATGACGAACTCTGCGAAGACGGGCTCGCTCGCGCTGGTGTTGCTGTTGGGCTGTGCGCCCGCGGGTGGGGACCAGTCGACGATGAACGCCGACACCTCCGAGTCGGGGGACGGCGATGGTGATGGCGATGGGGACACCGGTGATGGCGACGGCGATACCGGGGACGGCGATGGCGATGGCGATGGGGACGGTGATGGCGACGGCGACGGCGATGGCGATGGCGACGGCGATGGCGATGGCGACCCCGTGATCTATGAAGGTTGCGAGGCGATCGTGAACGCGCAGACGCTCTGCGGCCGCGAGGCCAACAGCGCCGAGTACTGCTCGGGCATCGTCGAAGATCACCCCGCGACGGGCGACCAAGCCGCGTGCACCCAAGCGATGCTGGATCGGGTGACCTGCTACTCGGAGCTGCCCTGCGAGGATCTGGCCGCGTGCGACCTGTGGGGCTGCGTCGAGCCCGAGCCGTGCCCGGAGCAAGCGGCCGCGGTCGAGGCTGCGTGCATCCGCACCGCCTGCGAGCAGTGGTTCGACCAAGCCACGGCCTGCGGCGCCACGGAGTATCCGGGGGAGCCCGGCTACTGCGAGTACCTGAAGTACCTCGAGGCGCTCACGGCCGACGATTGGATGGCCTGCGTCGCGGCCTACGACGTGATGGTGGAGTGCTTCGCCTCGCTCGACTGCGCCGACTTCGACAAGTGCGCGTACTTTGATCAGGCGTGCGAGCAAGGCTTCGACGGCTGCCAAGCCGAGCGCGTCGCGTACGACCAGGCCTGCCTGTGATCCCCTACAAGGCGCACGCGCTGGGGATGTTCTCCGGCAGCCCGTCGGCGTAGGGCGAGGGCTCGGTGCCGAACGGGTGCGCGAAGAAGAAGTTGGCCACGTCGTCACCGTAGCCGGACGGGATCGTGTGGCCGCCGCCGTGATCGCAGATGAACGCGAAATTGCCGTTGGCGGTGAGCTGATTGAACCAGACGGTGCTCAACGCCTTGAAGTTGACGAAGCCGCCGAACAGGTCGTTGTCGCCGCCGTGGATGATCATCGCGGCGAAGCGATTCTCGGGGTCCTCGAAGGGCTGCTCGACATACTCGCCGCCGCTGAAGCTGACCGCCGAGGCGATGTAGCGCGAGCGGGCCATCGAGAACGCGACCGTCTGGATGCCGCCGGCCGACATGCCGGTCGCGTGGATGCGGCGAGGATCGATGCCGAGCTGCTCGATCGCACACGCGACGATCTCGTCGCCGACCAGCATGTCGTCGGGGCGATCCGAGACGTTGACGGAGAACCACGGGAACTCGCCGACGTCCTCGGCCGGGTACGGGGCTGCGATGACGCCACCCGCGTCGAGGATCGCGTCGATCACCGGCTGCGTGAGCGTGAACGCGGCCTCGTCCGGGATCGAGCCGTAGGCGTGCCAGTAGATGACCAACATGCCGCCGGGCTCCGGGTTGTCGCCGACCCACAGCTTCACGTCGCGCGGGGGGATCGAGGCGGGCGAGAAGGTCGCGTTGCCGTTGGCGAAGGTTGGACACTCGCCGGCCGGCGTCGGGAGGTCGGCGGGGACCGGCGGCGGTTCGTCGTCGCCGTCGCCATCACCCTCGGCCTCGTCCTCGCCATCGCCATCGCCATCGCCCGAGGACTCTCCGGTGTCGGTCGAGTCGGCCTCGGTCGTGCTGGTGTCCTCCTCGCCGTCGAGCGGCGCATCGGTGACGCAGGCGACGAGGGCGGGTACGCAAGCGAAGGCGAGCAGCAAGGTCGAGCGCATGCGCGGGAGTGTATCACCGCGGCGGCGGGGCCTCGGCGTGGCGTGCTTGCCAGAGCTGGGCGACCCGAGTGCGGTAGCGATCGGTCTCCTCGCTGAGCTCCGACTCGCCGGCAAGCCAGCCCTCGACCGCCCGCGGGCCGCCATTGTAGGCCGCGGCCGCGAGCTCGACGTCGCCCCACTGGTCGAGCTGCCAGCCGAGGTAGGTGGCGCCGATGTGGAGGTTGAGATCGGGGTCGGTGATCACGTTGCCGTGCAGCTGGGTGACTTGCTTGACCTTGCGGTGCAGGCGGTCCTGCGCGAGCACCATGCTGGCCGTCTGCGGCATCAGCTGCATCAGCCCACGCGCGCCGGTCGGGCTCTCGGCCGCGGGATCGCCGTTGGACTCGAGCAGCACGATGATCGCGAGCAGATCCGGATCGACGCCCGTGCGGCGAGCCGTCGCCTCGATGCGCTCGGCATGACGCGCGACCGACTCGGGCAGCCACGGGATGTCGAGCGTCTCGTCCGGGTCGCCGATCACGATCTTGCCCTCGATCGCGCCCGACAACGGGAGCTCGCGCAGCTGCTCCTCTTCGTCGCTCGCCTGCTCGATGCAGGCCGGCAGCGCAGCCGCGAGGGCGACCGCGGTGGCGAGGGCGATCAGCGGGAGGAAACGAAAGTGACGAGAGAGGGGCGTGGTCATGCTTCGGCTCGGCCCCTCGGTCGCGGGCGACCGACTTGGGCTGTGGGTTTGCAGCCGACGCACGCGCTCGAGCAGCGAGGCGCCGTCGACCGCGAGGCTCGCGGACGGACTCGGGAAACCAGCGCGCAGCTGCTCGATCACCAGCAACGATCGCGCGTAGCGACCCCGGCTCTGCACGTGGGCGACGACCAGATCATCGCAGGCGTGCTCGCGCTCGCGCCGAGCCACGCCGGCCAGCCACCACACGCACGGGTGATGAAAGAACAACGCCTCGATCGCCAGCGCGATCGCGTTGAGCAAGTAGTCACGCCGCCGCACGTGGGCCAGCTCGTGGGCGATCGCAGCCTCGAGCGTGGCGCGATCGAGCCCCACCGCGAAGCCGATCGGCAGCAGGATCAGCGGCCGCAGCCAGCCGATCACCGCAGGCACGTCGAGCACCTCGCACTCGGCGATCGCGACCGCGCGCGCGAGCGAGAGCTTGGCCGCGAGCGCCTGCGCGAGCGCGGTGATCTCCGCCTCCACCGGCCGCGCCTGAGCCCGCAGCCGCGCGACGCCGACGAAGCCGAGCGCCGCTCGCAGACCGAACACCACCACGCCGATCGCCCACAGCGCGACCAACCACGGCAGCGCCAGCTCGATCGCGCCGAGCAGCCCGCGCGCGGACGCGATCGCGTCGACGTCGTCCACCATCGCCGCGCGACCGAGCTCGAGCCGCAGCGTGATCACGAACGCCACTGCGATCACCAGCAAGCCCGACCATGCGAGCGCAAACCGAACCCGCGGCGTGCGAGCGACGAACAACGCCACGCGCACGAGCCCGGCCACCAGCGCGGCCTGCCAGAGCCCGTGCACGAGCGCCCAACCAAGCGCGTGCAGGATCATCGCTCGCCCTCCTCTTCTTCGTCTTCGAGCTGCTCGATCACCGCCCGAATCTGCGCGAGCTCGTCGGGCGACGCTCGCCGACTGCTGAGCGCGTGCATGACCATCGCCGAGGTCGAGCCGCGAAAGGCCCGATCGATCACCTCGCCGATCATCGTGCGCTGGACCGAGTCGCGGGCGATCGTGGGTGTGTAGACGTGGCTGCGCTGCGACTCGTCGCGGACCAGCAGGCCCTTGCCCGCCATGATCTGCATGAGCTTGAGCACCGTCGTGTAGCCGGTCTGCCGCGCAGGCTGCAGGGCGTCGTGGACCTCGCGGACGGTGGCCGAGCCGAGCGACCACAAGACCTCCAGGATCTCCATCTCTGCGGGCGTTGGCGGGGCCACGCAGGGATACTACGAACGTCTTCGTACGAAGTCAACGAAACTCTTCGTACTTTGTTCGAGGGCGAGCTCAAAGCCACTCGAGGGCGAACAGGACCGCCTTGTTGATGGTGTAGACCATGTCGACGGTGATCTTGCCCTCGGGGTCGGACACCGAGCCGGCCGAGTGCCAGCGGATGATGCCGCGCTCGTCGATCAAGAGGATGTTCGGCGGCTCGCCGAGGTGCTCGTAGATGTCGACGGGCTCGATGCCGCGGGGCTTGTGGTGTTCGGTCTTGTTGGGCGTGCGGTAGAGCGGCGGTGGTGGGAGCGGGCCGCCTTCTTCGGGTGTGACTTGGTTGTTCGCGAAGAAGGTCTGCAGATCCGCGTCGCTCATCGGTGGTACGGAGCGCTCGACCGGGTGCTGGACGTGCGCGAACACGATCTCGATGCCCTCGGCGGCGAGATCGGCCTGGGCTTTTTGCAGCACCTTCATGCACAGCGCTGCGCTCTGGCGACCGGCGGACGCGGCCCAGTCGAACAGCACGACGACGTGGCTGCGGCCGAACAGATCGAGGCCCGTGAGCGGCTCGCCGCGCTCGTCGATCAGCAGCAGCTCTGGGATCGCCCGACCAAACATGCGCCGACGTGCCCAGTCTGGTGCGCGTTTGAGCTCCCCGACCTCGATCGACCAGATCGGCAGCGCGCCCGTGGGCTCGGCGAGCGGCGTCACGGTGATCGTCGCGGTCGCCTGCGCCCCGAGGCTGCGATCCCAGTATCCAATCACATGCGGCTCGCCGTCCCCCAGCGCGCCGAGATCGTCGGCGACCGGCTGACCATCGAGTGTCTGGATGTGATCGCCAGGCTCGATCGGCTCGCAGCCATCACAGCTGCGGCGTTCGATGTGCGCGACGTACAGACCACCAATCCCGAGCGTGGTGTCGCGGTACAGGATACAGATCGGACCGCACCCAGCGAGCAACAGCGCGAGGGCAATCCACGAGCGCTTGATCATCACCAGCGGGCAACGGGCCTCCGCGTCCGCGATTGCATCGCGACGACCGTGCGCGCGCTCATGCCCGATCGTCTATGATCGCCGGAGATGGTCGAGCTGCGACCGCAGAACCTCACGCTCACTGGCGTGCTGCCGCGCGACCGACCGAGCGAGGCGCGGCCGCATCGGGTCTACGTTGCGACCACCAACCACTGCAACCGCGCGTGCCCGTGGTGCAGCACCTGCTCTTCGCCGCGCGGAAGCGTGTGGATCGGGCGCGCAGATTACCTCGCGTGCTTCCCTGCTTCGGGCGATTTCGAGGTCCAGCTCGAGGGCGGCGAGCCGACCATTCACCCGCAGTTCTTCGAGTTGGTCGCGCTCGCGCGAGAG
>DATLLB010001081.1:0-7933 GCA_035538075.1 Enhygromyxa sp. | reverse complement strand
GCCCCCCGCCATCAAGAACTTCATCCCCGACCCGGCCGGCTCGGCCCCCCGCCATCAAGAACTTCATCCCCGACCCGGCCGGCTCGGCCCCCCGCCATCAAGAACTTCATCCCCGACCCGGCCGGCTCGGCCCCCCTGGATGAAAAACCTCACCGCCGACCGCGCGGGCGAACCGTGGGTGACGACCTGGCTCGAGTCGATCAGCGCGAGCTGACCTGGACCTTCGCGCGCGAGACCGGGTGCGCCTGGCCGTCATCATCGACGCGCACGATCTCGTCGATGCCCTCGAGCTTGGCCAAGTCGGCCGGCAGCTCCGACATCAACCACGCGGTCGAGAAGTCGTTGGTGAAGCGCAGCACCGAGTCGAGCGTGGCGACCGTCTCGCCGCCGCTGCGCAGCTCGACGTGGTGGCCATGCTCGTCGCGGGTCGGATCGAGCTCGCTCGGCAGAGTCCCGTGGGACGTCCACCAGAACTCGTTGCCGTTCCCTTCGAGCGAGCCGATCAGCAGGTCGCGCTCCTCGTAGCCGAGCGGCCCGAGGTTGAAGTCGAAGCCGCCCTCGTCCTCGTAGTCCCAGCTGGTCAGCGTGCGAATGCGGCTGAAGGTCTTTCGCCAGCTCCAGGTCGAGACCCACGACGGCCCGCAGTAGCTCATGTAATCGTAGGTGTTCTCGGGCGAGTGCAGCTGGAAGCTGACGATGCCGAAGCCCCACTGACCGAGCAGACCATTTTGGTAGGGGTAGGTCGGATCGGGGCTCGCGGCCGAGGCGAACGGGCAGTACACGTGCTGCATGCCCTCGTTGTGGCCGACCTCGTGCACGACCACGCCCGCGGCCCCCTGCACGCTGCTGCCGAGCGCGGTGACCGAGACTCGCTGATCACCCTCGCCCTTGCCGTCGCCGGGCACCGAGGCCACGCCCGCGACCCCCCCGATGCCACCTTGCGGGACCGGGAACAGCGCGTGGTAGTAGACGTTGGGGAACGCCATCTCGTTGTCGCGCAAGGCCGAGGTCGGGCCCAGCACCGAGCCGAGGTTCTCCATCGGCAGGTCCCACACGACCGGCTCGTGCACCTCCCAGATCAGCTCGCTCACCGCGTTCTGCTCGTACAGATAGTCGGTGATGATCTTCATGTTCGCGTCCGAGGTGTCGGCGATCCGATCGATGTCGCCGTAGAGGTGGTGGAACGGCACGAACACGATCTTGAGCTCCATCGGCTCGGGCTGGACACCGAGCAGCTCCGGCTCGGCCGGGCTCTGCCACACGCCCTCGGGCAAGCCGCTGCCGGCCCCGTCGGCGACCTCGTGCAGCTCGATCTTGAAGTTGCTGCCGGGCGTGACCTCGCCGGCCTCGCCGACCAGACCGAAGAAGAAGATCTGGCCGAGGCTGTTGGGCACGCTCGGCCCCTCGACCATGCGGCGGTGGACCAACGTCTTCGTGCTGCCGTCGTCGAACTCGAGGATCATCCGCGCCTCGATCTCGCGCGCGACCCAGCTGGGATCGACGTCGTAGTGGACGCGGATCAGCGTGTTGCGATCGCGGACCAGCGGCCCGAGCCGCTCCTCCGCGGGCACCCACTCGCCGGCTTCGGCGATGAAGATCGCCGCGCCCTGGTTGGCCTCGACCTGCGTGATCGAGATGCCGCGGGCCGGGCGAGAGTCCATCGGCTCGGGGTCGCCGTCGCCATCGCCATCGCCATCGCCGGTCGGATCGCCATCGCCGTCGCCGGTCGGGTCACCGTCCCCATCGCCCTCCTCTTCAGCGACCGGATCGTCCGTGCTGTCGGTCCCACACCCGAGCAGCACGAACGAGACAAAACCAGGGATCACGACGCGAGCGAGCCGACGCAGAGCCATCGCGTCGACGATACGGAAAAGGGTGAGCGGGTCCAAGCACTGACTCGCCGACGTCGGTCGGCGAGCTAAAGAAACCTCACGCCTTCTTGCGCTTGCTCTTGGCCTTGGCCTTGTCGCCGCCGAAGAAGTAGGTGATCGAGAGCCCGAAGAACACGCCCCCGTGCTCACCGATCTCGAAGCCGAGACCGGGCCCGTTGGTGGTGCCGAGCCGCTCGCCCACGCCCGAGCCCGGGTTGGTGTCGGCGTTGTCCTGCTCGTCGGGCTCGCGGTGGCCGGGGATGATGCGCGCGACGAAGCCGAACTCCGGCGTGATCGCGACCGAGTCACCGATGAACACGTTGGTGGTGATCGGGATCTCGATCGCGATCTCGAGCGGCTGCTCGCGGGTCTCGTCGTTCTCGTCGTCCTCGTCGGTGAAGCCGACGTACACGACCCCGCGCGCACCAAAGCCAAAGTCGGCGGAGATGTACTTGTTGCGATCGCCCTGGACCGGCCAGTAGATGAGGTGCGCACCGGCACCGAGCAGACCGAAGGTCTTGGTCTCGCCGTAGTCGCCGTTGTCGTCGGGGACCTTGTGCGAGAAGGTTGCGAAGCCGATCAGCGCACCGATGTCGAGCTTGTTGATCGGGAAGTAGCGCAGCGAGATCGCGTTGACACCTGACAGCGAGCGCGTACCACCGAGGCCCACGCGACCCTTCATCCCGCTCGCCGCCACATCCGCGGTGGCTTCGGCTTCGGGCTCCGGCTCCGATACTTCGGGCTCCGGTTCGGGTTCCGGCTCGGGCTCCGGCTCGGGCTCGGGCTCCGCTTCAGGCTCGGGCTCCGGCGCCACCTCTTCCTTGTCCTTCTTGCCTTTCGGGGGAGCCGCGTCGGCAATCGACGGAGCGGCGGTGAACACTGCGAGCGTCGTCGCAGCGGCGACGAAACGCTGAACATGGCCGAGCTTCATGGCGCGCAAGATACCGCGGTGGTTGCCCGGCCAAGAAGCAAACTCGCACTGCGAAGGACCCGCGGATGCGATTGCGATCGCCATCACCAAACCAGCCGACGAGCATCGTGCGCGCATCGGCTCGCGCAGCTCCGCGCACGAATGGGGTTGCCCGACCACGCCAGAATCGAGCGAGTGTGGGCACACAGAGGCTGTGCGCACGCGTTTCGTCCCTTTATGATGGGCCGAAGTCGAGCGACGCCGCGCGTCCACGACACCAAGCGTCACTCGTTCGTTGGGGAGTTCTCATGCACGCAGCTCGCACTCGCAGCAATCTCTGCCGCTCGTCCCTTTGCTTGGGGTTCATTGGGCTGGTCGCCATCACCACCGCATGTGTGGACGTCGAAGGCATGGACCCGGCCAACCCCCAGCGCGGCCCCGGTGAGCTGGTCGGCAACGGCGACCCGATCACCGACGGCAACTTCCCGGGCGGCTACGACGAGCCCCCGGCTCCGCGCGAGACCGAGCCGCCGCTCGAGGGCCCGATCGAGTGCGACGTGCTCTGCCAGAGCTACTGCGAGGATCTCGAGCTCGGCAACCCGGTCAACCGAGCGGTGTGCGGGCACCTGTGGGGCGCGGGACTGGCCAGTCAGCCGATCGATCGTCGGCAGGCCTGCCGCAAGCTCTACGCCGACATGATCGGCCGGTTCCCGACCCCGTCGGAGATCAACACGGTCTGCAACAACGAGGACTGGGGCGAGACGGTCAAGGCCCTGATGGCGACCGACGAGTTCGTGCTCACGCAGCAGCGCCGCTGGGCCGACCTGCTCCTCTATAACAACCGCGCCGTCAACGTCGAGCGCATCTTCGACGCCGACGATCTCGTCCGCAAGGTCTACCAGGGCTACATCCCGTGGGATCTGTTCGCGGCCGTGGCCGCCTCGCACCCGGTGCTCACGCGTCGCTACGACACCGCCGGCGACATGGCCGAGGCTGCGTTCCGGCTGTTCCTGCACCGCCCGCCCTACGAGAACGAGCGCAGCGACATGGGTCGCCTGTACTCGATCTGGACCAACGGCTACCGCGATCACTCGCACCTCGGCCGGGTGCCGGACGCGTACATCAATTACGACTGCACGCTCAACGACGACGGCGCCTGCACGAGCGTGCTGTGGGGCTACAACCGGCTCGCGCTCGAGCCCGACGAGCGCCGCGAGAAGGACGGCGACGGCGAGGGCACGATGTGGAGCGGCTACATGACCGCCGACGAGTGGGAGGCCGTGCAGCTGCCCGGCCGCATCATGGCCGAGCAAACCATCTTCTGGGAGGCCGCGGTCGACGACGTGCTGACCCAGTACATGGGCTACGACCTCGGCACCGAGGTCCAGGCCGTGCGCCACGAGCTGGTCAAGTACCTGCTCGAGAACGAAGCCGACATTCGCTCGGTCCACTACGCGGTCGCGACCTCGATCCCCTACCTGCAGAGCTCGCACGGCGTCGAGGAGAGCGAGTATCGCTGGACCTACGGCCCGCTCAAGCAGATCAACCCCGAGGGCTGGCTCGACACCATCAAGCGCACGACCGGCGTGCAGCTGGGCGCCTGCGACCATCGCATCCCGCACCCCGAGGACTACCTCGACGAAGAGAACGGCATGGCCAACGGCTGGACCTTCGCGCTGGTCAACAACTCGCGCTGGGTGATCGATCAGGACCGCGAGCTGGTCACCGACTACCGCGGCCTCGCGCAGACGCTCGGCGGCTGCCCGACCAACGAAGCCAGCGGGCGCTTCACCACCGTCTCGATCCTCAACACGGCCGTGCAGGAGGCCTATGTGGCCGAGGTCTGCGATCCCGCGCTGATGGGCGGCGGGGCCGACATCTCGATCCTGCTGCCCGAGGGCATGGATCGCTCGACCGCGCTGACGACCGACACCGCCAAGGAGGTCGTCACGCGGCAGACCCGGCTGTTCTACGGGCGCGAGCCGACCGTCTACGAGCTCTCGGCCGTCGAGGGCTACGCCGATCAGTGCACGCCCAAGCCCTGCACCGCAGAGAGCTTCGCGCGACCGGCCTGCTTCGCGCTGCTCTCGTCCGCCGAGATGCTTTTCTACTGAGCCTTCGAGGAGCCACGACCATGAACACCAACAACAGCAAGTTCAAGACTGGACGTCGCGGGTTCTTCAAGGCGATCGGAGCCGGCGGTCTCGCGGCCGGAGCCGGGCTCGCGGCGCCCTACGTGTGGATCCCCAAGGCCCGCGCCAACACGGTCGGGTTCGGCTCGGCCAAGCACCTGATCTGCATTCGGCTCTCGGGCGGCTTTCGGTTCCCGACCGCGTTCAACTCCGACATGGGCGAGGAGTTCAGCCCGTGGGGGACCGCGAACGGGGTTGCGAGCGGGACCGAGTGGGGCGTGGGCAAGCTGCTCGAGACCAGCACCGGCGACGGCAGCTGGTACTCGGGCGAGCTCCAGCAGCTGGGCGTGCAGAAGTTCACCGACGTCGCCAACGAAGTCGCGGTGATCAGCTGTGTCGACCACGAGCCGCTCGCGGGCTCCGCCGACGGCAACCACGCGACCGGCCTCGAGCGCTACCTGACCGGCTACGTCAACGGCCAAAACGGCATCTTCACGATGATCAATTATGGTCTGCGCGCCCGCTACGAGCTCGCGCAGATGGAGGGCGTCACGCTGCTCCCGGCCATCATCATGGGCCAGGCCGGCATGGGCCGCGGCGTCGGGCCCTACGCGGCCTACCGCCCGCCGGTCATGAACGGCGACGATCTCGATCGCTTCGGCTTCAACACCGACGAGCTGCTGCCCGAGTGGGCGCGGCAGATGACCAACGACTACGACACCCGCTACCACGATACCCAGCAGGTGCCGCTGCGTCCGACCGTCGACGCCTACCTGCAGTCGCGCGAGGCCACCAAGGCCTACGCCGAGATCTTCTCGAGCGACCCGCTCAAGATCGAGAATGGCTCGACCGAGCCGTTCGACGGGGTCAGCAACGCCGATCTCGCCCGCGTGTTCGGCAACAGCGGAGCCTCTCGCAACCTGCGGCTCGGCCTGCGTCTGTTCCACTACGGCTGCCCGGCCATCTACCTCGATCAGGGCGGCTACGACTATCACTCCGACGAGGAGACCGCGCTGCCCGGCCGCCTGCAGGAGCTCACGCAGCTGCTCTCGGCGCTGTTCTGGGCGCTCAAGACCATGGACCACCCCGACGGCGGCAAGTACTGGGACCACACGATCGTGACGATCGGCAGCGAGTTCTCGCGCTCGACTCGTGGCGGTCGCTTCAACTCCGCGCGCGGCAGCGATCACGGTGGCGACTACGCCACGCGCTGGATGTCGATGCCGTTCTTCGGCGGACCGATCGCCGCGCAGGGTCGGCGCATCGGCGAGACCAATGCCAGCGATCTCGCCCCGCTCGGCAAGGTGCTCAGCTACCGCGCGACCATGAAGACCATGATGGACGCGCTCGGCTGCGATCACGGCGAGTTCTTCCCCGCCGACGAGCCCTTCGACGATCTCTTTGTTGGATGAGGACCGCCATGAAGCGCAGCATCTTCCTCGCTCCCATCCTGTTGCTCGGCGCCTGCACCATCAGCAGCGAGTTCGATCCCGGCCAGATCGACTTCGAGCCCGATCGTCCGGAGACCGAGACGCCCGACGATCCCGACCCCTACACCGGCGACGACGCGATCGTGCTCGACGCCCAGTCCAAGTACCGGACCGGCATCGAGTTCCATCAGAAGGTCATCTGGCGGACCTGCACGCCCAACGGCGGCGTCTGTCACAACTCCAAGGAGTTCCCGGATCTGCGCACGCCAGCCAACTTCGTGGCCGCGTTCGGGCAGAACTGCAACGTGCAGTACGGCGAGTATCAGTCGGTCTACGATCGCTGCGAGCGACCCGGCGACCGCTTCAAGCTCGACGGCACCGGGCAGATCGAGGTCGGCTGGATCGAGAGCATCCCCGGGCCCTTCTTCGAGGGCGAGGGGCTCCCGCCGGCAGACTCGCCCGGCCTCCACATTCACCTCGCCGATCCGATGCCGGGCGATCAGACCGAGGTCTACTCGACCGGATCGTTCGAGCGCACCTTCATCAATGACGGCAAGGTCGAGGACTTCACCTTCGCCGAGTACTCGACGCTCTGGTACATCCTCCCCGACCGTCGCCACCTGATCGGCGAGGTCCGTGACTACCAGATCGATCAAGTGCAGGAGCTGGTCTCGGTCGGCATCATCGAGGGCGACCCCAACCGCAACGACACGTTCGGCGCACGCGAGAACGATCCCGTGCACCTGCTCGAGCCCGGCTCGCCCGAGACCAGCTACCTGATCGCCCGCTTGCGCGGTGAGATGGCCGGCGAGCTGATCCCCGGCTCGCGCATGCCGTTGGCCAACGCGCCGTTCACCATCGAGGAGATGCTCGCGCTGTTCTGTCTGGTCGAAGGCTTCCCCGAGGACGGCACCGAGACCGATCTCGAGCGCGGCATCGACTACAAGAACTGCTCGTACAGCGAAGACCCCGCGGGCCTCAACCTGCTCGGCGAGGGCGTCACGTGGTCTGCGCGAATCTCCAAGATCTTGGAGTTCAACTGCGGTGGATGCCACAGCGGAACCAGCCCGCAAGCCGGCCTGACACTGACTGGCGAGGGCGTCTACGCGCGGCTGCTCGAGGCCTCCACGCAGAACCCGGAGATGCCGCTGATCACCCCCGGTGTGCCCGAGGAGAGCTACCTCTACCTCAAGCTGATCGGCGACGACTCGATCATCGGCAACCCGATGCCCTACAACCCGCTGACCGGCATGGGCACGCTCAGCGAAGCCGAGATCGCCGACGTGCTCACCTGGATTACGAACGGCGCGGTCGAGAACGAGTAGGCCTGCCCGACGCGAGGCCAACCCTCTATAATCGGGCCATGGCTTCCGGGAACTACGCTCGCCTGCTGATGTTCGGCGCGATGATCGGCTCGTGCTTCGGGCTCGCGTGCAACAACACCACCGACGTCTCGCTCGAGACCTACGAGGACGGCGCGGTCGAGGACTACGGCTGCATCCACGGCGATCTCGAGTGCGAGTGCGCGGTGGGAAATCAGTGCGACGACGGCCTCACCTGCCAAGACGGGATCTGCAAGTGCCTCTCGGC
>DATLLB010001080.1:0-8168 GCA_035538075.1 Enhygromyxa sp. | reverse complement strand
CGCGCCAGGCTCGAGCTCGTCGAGCGACACGGGACCGCGTCGCTGCCGTCGGACGCCGAATCGCTCAGCGCCTGGCTGCGCCGCGCCGAGGCGTGCCTGCGATCACTCGGGTAGATCGCGACGACCTCGCAGCACCTCGAGCCCCCGCATCGCGAGGCCCAGCGTGAGCGGCAGCGCGAGCAAGTACACGAGCGCCCTCGCGTCCCCCGCGATCAACCCCATGACCACGCCCACGCCGATCATCACGCTGACCGCCGTCGCCGTGGCGGCACCGATCGTGAACCGTCGCGCGGGCGTCATCGCCCAGGGCGACAGTGGGCCCTCGTCGATGCTCCGCACCGCGCCAGGCTCGAGCTCGTCGGCGAGCGGCTCGACCCAGCGACGCACGCTCGGATCCTCCTCATGCAGGTGCTCGAACAGGTCACGCACGTCCGTCCGCAGCCGACGGATCAGCGCGAGGTCGTCGAAGATCGACCAGACCTTGCCCTGATCGGACAGCGCCTGCATCTGCGCCATCTCGACGGGGATCTCGACCGGAACCACACCCGGGAGCCCGACGCGCTCGCGCGCGCGGGCGATCGCAGCCTGAGCTTCGAACAGCTCGGTGTTGACCGAGCGCGCGTCATCGGAGGTGTAGGCGTAGCGGTCGTCATATCGCCAGTCATTACACGGCCAGCGCATCCGCCAGCGAGCGGTAGCGAAGGCCTCCCAGGTCCGCTGACCACCCGAGCGCGGACCAGCCTCGATGCCTGCGAGGATCCGATCGGCCACGCGCAATTCCTCGAGCGCGGCGACCAGCGCTCGCTGGCGATCGGACATCGACTCGGGCGCAATCACGCCGAGCCAGTATGACCTACTCGATCGCGCGCGCCCGCTTGCGGCGGCGTGCGACGTGCGGTTGGTTGGCCGGCACCTCCCAGCCGCGCTCGCGCACGACCGTGGCCGCCCGCCGCGAAGCCACGGCTTGGCTCATGCGCAGGCCATGCTGACCGAGCACCTCCTCGAGCTCGTCGTAGCGATGCTCGATGGTGTTGCGGACCGACTCGTAGCCGTGGCGCATGGCCGCGTCGCGCTTCCAGAACGCCATCGGGTTCATCGAGAAGAAGTCGAGGTCGTGCTCCTTGGGCTCGAGCAGGACGATGTCGCCGTCGAAGCTCGAGTGGCGGTAGGTCTCGAGCCCGAGTCGCAGGCGCGACTGCAAGAGCGTGCGAAACACCTGATTGAGCACGCCCTTGAGGCCCTGATCGGCGATGCGGCGGCCGTCGGCGCGCTCGAGCGTCTGCGCGACCGGGACTCCGGGCGCAGCCTCGGGCCCGCGCAGGCGCGGCTGGCCGGGGACCGGCTGATTCCAGATCGGGCGAAAGGGGTTGTAACAGATGACCAGATCGGCGCCCTTCTCGATTGCGACGTCGATGTTGGCGGTGTTGCGCACGCCACCGTCGACGTAGTCGATGCCGTGGATGCGGGCGGGCTTGTAGAAGATCGGCAGCGCGGTCGAGGCCTGCACGGCCTCGGAGATGGTCACGCCGTCGAACTCGTCGGCGCCGAAGATCACCCGCTCGGCGGTGTCGAGCTCGCACGCGGTCAGGTACAGCGAGCGCCCGCGCTCGGCCACGAAGCGGCCGAAGTCGTTGGGCATGCCGATCTTCTCGAGGTTGTGTCGCAGCCAGCGTTCGAGCGGCGCGTTGGTGAGCAGGCCCGAGGGGATCGCATCGCTGACCACAGGAAATGCTCGGCTCGGCGAGACCTCGGCGCGCAGGCGCATGACCAGGCGCTCGAGGTGCAGGTAGTCGGGCGAGCGCAGCAGCTCGCCGAGCGCGTCATGAAAGGTCGCCGGCAGGCTCGGCAGCCCACGCACGAAGTCGACCAGCACGCTCGGGTACCAGGTTGCGAACTCGGCTGCGAGCTTCGCCGGACGAGCGAGCAGCTCCTCGGTATTGGGCGTGTAGATGTCGATCGGACGCAGCGGATCGAAGCGCGTGCTGGTCCCGTCGATCACCTCGATCATCTCGTCGGGCGTGAACCCAGCCGCGAGCGGGACCGACAGCAGCGCGCCCGCGGATAGACCCACGTAGATGTCGAAGTCGACGATGTCGCGCCCGACCAAGAAATCGTTGAGCGCCTTGAGCCCACCCATCTTGAAGGCGCCGCCGGTCACCGCTCCACCCGCGAGGACCAAGGCTATTTTCGAGTTGCGCTTGTTTCGCGGCCTGGTGCTCTTGCGGATGAGGGTGAGACCCACAATCGCTTTATAGCGTGGTCACAGCATGTGACGCAGCTCGCGGCACTTACGCAGGTTGTCGAGATTCGCGATCGCAGGCTCGCGTCGCGAGCGGAAGCAATGGCTTCACGCCGCGTCCGCGGCTGGACTGTGCTACTCACGGGGACCTGTCAGGGTCCCGACAGACGCTCCTGAGCCAAGTCGCTGCCGGCGATCCGGCGGCGGTGCGGCAGTGCATCCATGACTACGGGCCGCTGGTGTGGTCGATCGCGCGACGCTTTGCGCCAAGCACCGGCGATGCCGAGGACGCGGTGCAGGAGATTTTCTCGGAGCTGTGGAAACACGCGGGGCGCTACGATCCCGCGGTCGTTTCCGAGCCGGCGTTCATCACGATGATCGCTCGGCGGCGCATGATCGATCGGGTCCGTCGAACCGAGCGACGGCGGCTCGAGCCGGCGCCGGACACCTTCACGGGTATCGAGGGCTCGCTGGTCGAGCGCTGTCCCGAGGCGACGGTGGCCGCGGGCGTGCTGGCGACCTTGGATCCGCGTCAGCGTCGAGTGCTGTCGCTGGCGATCGGGCAGGGCATGACCCACGCCGAGCTGGCCGAGGCCACGCAGATGCCGATCGACAAGGTCAAGTCGTTGGTTCGCCGCGCGCTGGTGGCCGTGCGCAAGCGGTTGTTGGCGCGAGGGGGTGAGCGGTGAGCGACGCAGGCAAGCGCGCGCACACGCTGCTGACAGATGGCGCGGTCGCGGGGCTGTCGGACGCCGAGCGCGAGGAGCTCGAGATCCTGCTCGACGGCGCGCCGATCGATCTCAGCTACGAGCACGCCGCCGCGGCGATCGAGCTGAGCCTGCTCGGGCAGACCGAGGAGCTGCCGATCGAGCTCGAGGCGGCGGTCGTGCAGCAGGCCAGCCGCTACTGGGGCTTCGCCGCCCTGCGCCCGCGCGAGCCCACGCTCGGAGCCGACGCCGACGCGACCCCGGTGCGCCGCGTCTGGGAGCGCAGCCCCGACAACATCGACGAATTCGCGGTGCTCGAGTCGAGCCTGACCAACGGTCGGATCGATCGGATCGTGCCTGGCGAGATCCTGACCTCGACCGACGAGCCCAGCGATCCGCACCCGCAGGCCGAGCGGGATCAGCAATTCGAGTCGGAGGTCGACGCTCGGCTCGACGCGCTCGAGCAGCCGCTCCCACGCGCCGAGAAGCGCGACGACTTCGACGAACTCGACGACGACGACGAGGACGACGACGATCTCGAGGACGACGACGAGGCCGCGCCCGCCAAGCCTGCGCGGCCCCGCAAGCGCTCGCGCGGCAAGCCACGGCAGAAGCGTGCGCCCGAAGAGTCGCAGGCGATCGCTCCGCCGCGCGACAACCGGCTCGCGCGGTGGGCCAGCTACGTGTCGGCCGTCGCGGCGCTGGCGATCCTGATCGTCGCTTTGTGGCTGCTGGCCAAGCGCGACGACGGCCCCGATCCCGACGAGCTCGCCGAGGCGATCGCCGCCAGCAAGGACAAGCTCGAGTGGAGCTTTGTGGCCAAGCCCGACGCGCTGGTCGGCGCCGGAGCGGGCGGCTCGATCGTGTGGAGCTCGGAGCTGCAGTCCGGGGTCATCACCGTGCACGGTCTCGCAGCCAACGATCCGACCGTCGAGCAGTACCAGCTGTGGATCGTCGACCGCAAACGCGAGGGCCCGCCGGTCGACGGGGGCGTGTTCGACGTGCCGGCCGGCGAGGACGAGCTGCGCATCCCGATCGACGCGAAGCTGCTGATCGGTGATCCGGCCGCGTTCCTGATCACCGTCGAGCGCCCCGGCGGCGTGGTGGTCTCGCAACAGGACCGCGTAGCCATGGTGGCCGCGCCGGGTTGACCCGGTCCAGCCGCGCGCTGCTACAAATTGCGCGTGGCCGAAGGCGGGCAACGAGCGGCGGGTCTGCCCGAGGCGATCGGTCGGTTCCGCATCCGCGAGCTGATCGGCCACGGCGGCAACGCGATCATCTATTCGGCGTGGGACGAGCAGCAGCACCGCCAGGTCGCGATCAAGCTGCTGCGCGACGATCGTTCGAGCCGCCCCGACACCCAGGCCCGCTTCCTGCGGGAGGCCAAGGCCATGGCGCGCCTCGATCACCCGAACGTGATCCGCATCTACGAGGTCGGCACCCACGAGGGCAAGGCCTTCCTGGCGCTCGAGTACGTGCAAGGTCGGACGCTACGCGAGTGGCTCGAGGCCGAGCAGCCCGAGCTGGCGCAGATCGTCGCGCGCTATGTCGAGGCGGGGCGCGGGCTCGCGGCTGCCCATCGAGCCGGGCTCATGCACCGCGACTTCAAGCCCGACAACGCCGTGCTCGGTGACGACGGTCGCGTGCGCGTGGTCGACTTCGGGCTCGCTCGCAGCACCCGCGGCACCGACAGCTTCAAGACCATCGAGAACCAGACGCCCGGCTTGCGCGACGCGTTGGCCGAGGGGCCGGAGCTGCTCTCGACCATCGGCTTCTCCGGCACGCCCGCATACATGTCGCTCGAGCAGCACTTCGGGCGCCGCACCGATCCGCGCGCCGATCAGTTCAGCTTCTGCGTGGCCTTGTGGGAGGCGCTGTTCGGCGAGCGGCCGTTCGAGGGTCGCACCGCCGGACAGATCGCTCGGCGGATCGAGGCCGGTCAGCTGCAACAACCTCGAGGGGCGCGCGCGAGCGCAGTCCCGCGACGGCTCCGCAAGGCGCTCGAGCGCGGGCTCGCAGCCGAGAGCGCCGATCGCTGGCCGACCATGGGCGAGCTGCTCGACGAGATCGAGGCTGCGATCAATCCCGGCTTGTTCGCGCGGCTGCTGGATGTGATCACAAGCAAGCGATGAAGACCATGTGATCGTGGCCTTGCAGGTAGCTGGCGGTCTTCTCGACCTGGTTGCCCAGCGCCAGGAATGCGAAGTCGGAGGGCATCAGCGTGACGATGTGGCTGTGGTTGGCGCCGCCCTTGATGTCGTACTGCTTCTGCACGCCCGCGAGGATGTCGGCCTGCGAGATCATCAGCACGTGGCTGTGGTTCTCGGAGATGAACCCCGAGGCGCCGCTCGGACATGCAGCCGGCTCGCCGTCGCCGTCACCATCACCGTCGCCGTCGCCGTCACCATCGCCGTCGCCATCGCCTGTGGTTGGATCGCCGTCGCCATCGCCGGTCGTGGGATCGCCGTCGCCGTCGCCGGTGGTTGGATCGCCGTCGCCATCGCCATCGCCGGTCGTGGGATCGCCATCACCATCACCAGTGGTGGGATCACCATCGCCATCGCCATCGCCGTCCCCCGTGCTCGGATCCCCATCGCCGTCGCCCGTCGTCGGATCGCCATCGCCATCGCCGACTTCATTGAAGGTCTCGCGTCCTTCATCGCCATCGGACGTGCAGGCCTCGAGCAGCAGGCCGGTCACCGAGGCCAAGCCTCCAAGCAAGAATTGTTTCCGCGTGATAATCATGGTCACTCCGGGCGCACCACGATGGTACCCGTTTGCTAATCTCGCTGCGCATGCTCGACGGCGAAGCGCTGTGGGACCGAGTGGCCGGGTCCCTGCATGGCCTGCTGATCGGTGACGCGCTCGGCTGTCCGGTCGAGGGTTGGACGGCCGCCCAAATCGCGGCCGAGTTCGGTCGCCTCGATCGCATGGCCGAGGTCGCAGGCCCAAGCTGGCGCCCGGCTGGGCTCCACTCCGACGACGGTCAGCAGGCGCTCGCGGTGCTCGACGCGATCTGCCGCGATCCCGAGCGACCGGAGCTGCGCTTCGTGGATCTGATGATCGCCCTGCGCGACGCGGCCCCGCAGCGAGGCGGTCGCTGGGGTCTGCATCGCGCCGTCGGTCGAAATTTTCGCCAGACCATCCGCGGCTTCCAATCGACCGGCAGCCAGGATCCCTACGCTCACGCCACACCCACGGCCGGCAATGGGGCGGCGATGCGCGTGGCCCCGGTCGCGCTGTGGTGGCGCGACGACCCCAAGACCCGCGACCTGCGAGCGGCGTCGATCAGCGCGGTGACCCACGCCGATCTGCGCGGCATCGCGGCCGCGCAGGCGCTGGCAATTGCGATCACTCGCGCGCTCACGCCCACCCCGGTGCCGGTGCTCGGCATTCGCTTGGTCGACGACCTCGAGCAGGCCGAGCAGAGCGCGGCTGCGCTGCTCGGGCATGAGCACGATCGCCGCTTCAGTCGGCTGTTGCGTGCGTTGGTCGAGCACCGCCGCCATTGCTACGACCTCGGCGAGCTGCTCGCGGGCATCGCCGAGCGGGCGCGCACGATCGGCGGCGCCGCTCGGATGGTCGAGGCGACCAGCGGGTTCGCGCCGTGCAGCGTGCTCGCAGCCCTGGCGATCGTCGACTTCGCGCAGAGCTTCGAGGAGGCGCTCACGCTCGCCGTCAACCTCGGCGGCGACACCGATACGATCGGCGCGATGGTGGGAGCGCTGGCCGGTGCGCGCTTTGGACTGACCGCGATCCCGACGCGCTGGCTCGACGATCTGCGCGCGACCGGGACCTTGATGTCGCGCATCGATCAGGTCGTCGCGCGCGAGACCGGCGATCCGCTGCCCGATCTGATCGCGCTCGAGACCGAGTGGGACGCGCTGTTCGAGCAGAGAATTTGAAGTCAGGTGGCGCGCAGGCGATCGACCACGTCGGCCAGGGCTCGGAGCGCGTCGGTGGTCGTGAACACGCCGAGCACCTGCGTCGGGTGCTCGGGATCCACGACCACCGCCGATCCGTAATAGTGGTCGGCCATCTCGCGCGCGACCGCCTCGACGTGCGCGTTGGGTCCACACGTGAACGGCGTCGCCGTCATCACGCTCGCGACCGGAATGCTCGCCGGGGTCACCAGCGCGAGCGACTCGCACACCGCGATGTCGCGGTGACTGAGCACGCCGACCAGCTCGCCGTCGCGCACGACCGGGAGGTGGTGGACGCCCAGGGCGAACATGCGGTCCTTCGCGTCGGCCAGGTTCAGATCTTGCTCGATCGTCTCGGGCAGCGCGCTCATGTACTGGCGTACGGGGATCAATTCGGGCATCGGGAACCAGCATTCGCCGTTGCGGCGTCGAGCATGAGCGCAGAGTTTACTCTGCCGCAAGCATCGCCTGGACCGGTTGCTACGCCCGCCTGCGAGGCCGTCGCGCAAACCGTTGTAACCTGCCGGCCATGCGCTCGATCGCCGCAGCCTCGCTGCTATCGCTGCTGACGACGGCTTGCCTGCCGGACAACCCCAGCCTCGACGACGAGACCGACGAGACCGGCGACACCAGTGAGACCGGCGAGGACGGCGGCGAGCGGGTCGAGGACGGCCTGCTCGGCTGTCCGAGCGGCGAGTCGTGCACGATCGTCGCGGTCAGCCAGACCATCGACGATCGCGTCGACCTGTTCACCGCCGCGGGCTCGGGCGCGAGCTACCGCGGGTCGCTCGAGGTCGATCTCAAGCCCAACCCGAGCGGAGACATCAGCGGCGAGAACCTCGACGAGCCCTATGGTCTGGCGTGGGATGGGCAGGCGCTGCACGTGCTCGTCGGTCACTATCCGACCCGCGAATTGGGCTCGCTGCTGAGTTTTCCGGCCGCGAGCTTGGCCGCGTATGCGCCCGGTAGCACGGTCGCGAGCAGCGATTGGTTTGCCGGCGGAACCACCACCGAGCTCGGCGTCGGGCTGCTGCCGCTCGAGCGCGAGGAGCCGCTCTCGATGCTCGCGCACCCGATCACCGGTGAGCTGCTGATCGCCAGCTTCGCCAACGACCTGACCGTGCCCGAGGTCGCATGGACGGTTGCGAGCGAGCTCCTGCTGCTGGCGTCCGGCAGCGCGAGCCCGAGCGCGGTCGAGGTCGGCTGCGCAGGCGCGTGGTCGATCATCGCGCTCGACGATGACGCCGACGCGCTCGCGCTCGCGTGCGACGGCGACGAGGCCGTGGCGATCGTCGAGAC
>DATLLB010001079.1:0-2510 GCA_035538075.1 Enhygromyxa sp. | reverse complement strand
TCGCCGTTCGCACCATCGACCCCCGGCTCACCGCCCTCCGTGCCGCCATCGCCATCGCCATCACCATCGCCATCGCCATCGCCATCACCATCGCCATCGCCATCGCCATCGCCATCGCCATCGCCGTCGCCCGGCTCCCATCCTTCATAGGGATCGCACGCCCGCGCATTCCAGGCGTCATCGACGACGCTGCACACGTACGGCTGACTGCTGCACTCGAGGTTGAGCCCCGCGAGCGGATCGATCTCGATCGTCCCCAGCGAAGCGACGAAGTCCTCACCGAAGCACTCCTCGTCGCTCGCGATCTCCTCGCCGCTCGCGAGGTTGCGCACCTCGATGTGCCCACACACGGGCTCCTGCCGACGCAGCAGCAGCTCGACATCGGTCGGGTGCGCCAGCACGTCGCCGGCGTCGCTCACCACTCGCCACGACAGGTTGCCGGCCAGCTCGGGCGGCAGCGGATCGAAGTCGACCAACCACGTGGTGTACAGCCAGCCCTCGCCGAGCGTGCCCTCGCAGTGGCCGACCTCCCACGCGAGCTCCGGCCCGCCGCAGCTGTCGAACACCAACTCCGGGTACGCGCCGTCGCAGCACACGACCGTGTCGAGCGAGAGGGTCGGGTGCAGCTCGAACTCGCCGAGACCGGCAGCCTCGACCTCGGTCAGCGCGGGCATCGGACCCGCGCTGACCTGGGCCGCGAACGGTCCGAGCGCGGGGCTCGGCGAGCACCCGTCGTTTGCGATCGCGTCATTGTCGACGCTCAGCGTGATGCTCAGCTCCGCGTCGGCCGGCAGCGGCGCGTCCGGACGCCAGACCACGCCCCGCCAACCCTCGACGACCTCGAGACTGCCCGCGATCGGCTGGTCGTCGGCCGTGACCTCCGCGTCGACGTGGGCGAGCGCCTGCGCGTCAGTCAGGCCGCCGGCCTGCGGCCCACGCCTCGCGTCGAGCAACAACACCCCGTCGGTCGCGACCACCACGCTGCGCAGCTCGAACGACTGCCACTTGTCCGAGGTGCCGCACGGATCGGGATCACAAGCGCGGCTGATCTGAGGGACCAACGCGAGTCCGAGCGCAGCGAGGACGGGGAGGTGAGCCAGTCGCAGCATCTTCGTCGGGGTGCCACGCGCGGGCCGGAGCGATCACGGGAAACCACCGCGGGAATCCCCCGAGTGAGGAATCCCCCGCTTTGCCGGCAAGCCTGGTCTCGCCGCGAGCGGCCGGGGTACCATCCGGCTACGGATGTTCGCGAAGTTCTACCAGAGCGAGCTGACCTATCTGCGCGAGATGGGTCGCGAGTTCGCGGCCGCCCACCCGAGCAGCGCCGGCCTGCTGTCCGAGCGCAGCGAAGATCCCGACGTCGAGCGCCTGCTCGAGGGCTTCGCGTTCCTCAGCGCCCGCATCCGCGAGCGGGTCGACGACGCGGTCCCGGAGGTCGTGCACGGGCTCGCCGAGCTCTTGCTCCCGCAGTACGTGCGGCCGCTCCCGGCGATGTCGGTGATCGAGTTCAAGCCGCAGGTCAAGGCGCTGCGAGGCGTCCGTCAGGTGCCGCGCGGCCGTCCGGTCGGGACCAACCCGATCGAGGGGACCTCGTGCACCTTCCAGACTTGCTACGACACCGACCTGCTGCCGCTCGAGATCGTCGACGTCGAGCATGACGAAGCGGTGGCCAACCGCCCGGTGATCCGCATCAAGCTGCGCACGACCGAGGCCGGGCGCCCGATCATCGCGCGCGAGGAGGGCGTCCGCTTCTTCATCTCCGGCGAGGTCTCGCTGGCCGCCACCTTGCACCTGTGGATGTTTCGCCACTGCAAGCACATCGAGGTGCGCAGCAGCGACGAGAAGCACACCCCGCGCAGCGAGCCGATGCGGGTGCTCGAGCGCGACAAGATCAAGCCGGTCGGGCTCCGCGAAGACGAAGCCGTGCTGCCGTGGCCCAAGTTCGCGCCCGAGGGCTCGCGCTTCGTGCAGGAGTACTTCGCGCTGCCGAGCAAGTACTTGTTCTTCGACGTCCGCGGCCTCCAGGGGCTCGAGTTCCCCGGCGACTTCATCGAGCTCGCGTTCGTGTTCGAGCGCCCGCCCGATCTGCCCTCGCCGATCGTCCACGAGACCTTCCGGCTCCACTGCACGCCGGTCGTCAACCTGTTTCAGATCTCCGCCGAGCCGCTCAAGCTCGATCCGCTGCTGCCCGATCAGCTGCTGCGCGCGGCCGGCAGCAAGCCGTCGCACATGGAGGTCTACGACGTCGAGTCGGTCGTCGGCGTCCGCCCGGGTCGCGGCAACCGGCGCAACTACTCCAACTTCTACAGCTTCGCGCACACCAAGGTCGGCAACGACTTCGACGGCTACTACGTGCTGCGTCGCGCTCGCTCGCCGCTCGACGAGGGCACCGACACGTACATCCGCGTGGCCCGGCCGCGCGACGCCGAGGCTGGCGACGAAGAAGAGACGCTGTCGATCGAGCTGCTGTGCACCAACCGATCGCTGCCGGTCGAGCTGCAGATCGGCGA
>DATLLB010001078.1:0-9812 GCA_035538075.1 Enhygromyxa sp. | reverse complement strand
GGCCGATGCCGTGGCGATCGCCGACCCCGAGCCCGAGGTGCGTGAGGCGGTCGCTAGCGAGCTCGCCGACGCGGTGGCCGTGGCCTCGCTCGACGAGCTGCTCGAGCTCGAGCTCGACGGCATCGTCATCGCAACGCCCTCGGCCATGCACGCCGAGCAGGCCGTGGCCGCGCTCGAGCGTGGCCTGCCCGTGTTCTGTCAAAAGCCGCTCGGGCGCAACGCGGCCGAGACCGCGCGCGTGGTCGCGGCTGCGCGCATGCACGACGTCCTGCTCGGCGTGGATCTGTCCTATCGCCACACCCGCGCGATGCAGGCGATCGCCGAGCGTGTGCGCGCGGGTGAGCTCGGGCGCGTGCACGCGATTCGCCTGACCTTTCACAACGCCTACGGACCCGACAAGCCTTGGTTTTATCGCAAGTGCGAGTCGGGGGGCGGGTGCGTGATCGATCTCGGCACCCACCTGGTCGATCTCGCGGCCTGGGTGCTGGGGTTCCCCGCGCTCACGCGCGTGAGCTCGCGGCTCACTCGCGCGGGTGAGCCGATTGGGCGAGACGCCGACGAGTGTGAAGACCATGCGCTCGCTCAGCTCGAGTTCGAGGGCGGCTGCGTGGTCCAGCTGGCGTGCTCGTGGCGCTCGCCTGCCGGCCGCGACGCGGTCATCGACGCCACGTTTCATGGCATCCATGGCGGCGCGACGCTGCGCAACGTCGACGGCTCGTTCTACGACTTCGTGGCCGAGCTGCACGACCACACCCGGACCGAGGTCTGCGTCGAGCCACCCGACGCCTGGGGCGGGCGCGCGGCGATCGACTGGGCGGCACGGCTCGCGGCCGGCCAGCGCTTCGACCCCGCCGCCGACGAATTCGTACGAGTCGCGGAGTTGCTGGATGCCATCTATTCGAACGAGGTGATTCGCTGATGCGCATTTTGATGACGACCGACACCGTGGGCGGAGTCTTCGATTATTGCCTGGAGCTGATCCGTGGCCTGCAGGCGTACGACGTCGAGGTCACGCTCGCGAGCCTGGGCCCACGCCCGCGCACGCATCAGTGGGATGCCCTGCGCCGGCTCGACAACGTCGAAGTGTATGTGCACGAGGGCCGCCTCGAGTGGATGCCCGATTGCGAGGACGAGCTCGTGAGCGCCGGCCAATGGCTGCTCGAGCTCGAGGCCCGCACGCGACCCGAGCTGGTGCACGTCAATGGTTATGCCCACGCGGCGTTGCCGTGGCGCGCCCCCGCGATCGTCGTCGGACACTCGTGCGTGCTCTCGTGGTGGCAGGCCGTTCATCACGGCCAGGCGCCCGCGAGCTGGGATGCGTACCGCGGTCGCGTCCGTGCCGGGCTCTCGCGCGCGCGCGCGGTCGTGGCTCCGACCGCGTGGATGCTCGCGCAATTGCTGACGTGTCACGACGTGCGCTTCGAGGGCCTGGTCATCAACAATGCCCGCCGGATCGAGGACTTCGCCGCAGGGCCGAAGCGCGCGTTGATCCTCGCGGCCGGGCGTTTGTGGGATCGAGCCAAGAACCTCACGGCGCTCGACACCGCGGCCGAGCGGCTGTCGTGGCCGGTGGTCGTGGCCGGTGACAGCCGCGATCCGCAAGGTCGTGCGGTCGCGCCTGGCCACGTCGAATTGCTGGGCTCGCTGCCGTCACACGAGCTTTCGTGGTGGATGTCGCACGCGTCGATCTTCGCTCATCCGGCCCGCTATGAGCCGTTCGGCCTCGCGCCGCTGGAGGCCGCGCTGTCCGGCTGCGCGCTGGTGCTCGGCGACATCGGCAGCCTGCGCGAGATCTGGGGCGACGCCGCGCTGTTCGTCGATCCCGAGGATCACGACGCGCTCGCGACCACGCTGCGCAGCTTGATCGACGATCCCTCGCGCCGCGCCATGATGGCCGCGCGCGCGCATGCCCGCGCGTGTCGATATTCGGTCGCGCGCATGGTCGCCGCCTATCACCACCTCTACCTCGAGGTCGCCCACGACAGGACCCTCAGCGCATGCGCATCGTGATGTTCTACCACTCGCTGATCTCGTGCTGGAATCACGGCAACGCCCACTTCCTGCGCGGCGTCGTGTCCGAGCTCTTGGCCCGCGGTCACGACGTCGAGGTCTGCGAGCCGCGTGAAGGTTGGAGCGTGACTCGGCTGCTGGCCGAGCAGGGCCCGGTCGCGCTGGCCGAGCAGGAGGCCACATTCGCGGAGTTGCCGAGCACCCGCTACACCGAGCCGGTCGTCGAGCTCGACGAGCTGCTCGACGGCGCCGAGCTGGTGATCGTGCACGAGTGGACATCGCCGAGCCTGATCGCCGCGATCGGCCGGCACCGCGTTCGCACCGGTCACTATCGTCTGCTGTTTCACGACACCCACCACCGCACCGTCAGCGCGCCCGGGGAGATCAGCGCGCTCGAGCTCGACGGCTATGACGGCGTGCTCGCGTTCGGGGGCACGATCGCCGACCTCTATCGCGCGCGCGGCTGGGCCTCGCGCGTGTGGACCTGGCATGAGGCCGCCGACGTGCGCCGCTTTGGGCCGCGACCGCAGATCGAGCGCAGCGCCGACCTCGTGTGGATCGGCAATTGGGGTGACGACGAGCGCGCGGCGGAGCTGCAAGAATTCCTGCTCGGGCCCATTCGCACGCTGAAGTTGCGCGCCAATGTCCACGGCGTCCGCTACCCCGCCAGCGCGCGCGAGGCCGTCGAGGCGGCCGGCGCCCAATATCACGGCTGGCTGCCCAACCATCGCGTACCTGAAGTGTTCGCCCGTCACCGCTGCACCGTGCACGTGCCACGGCGCCCCTATGTCGCCGCGCTGCGAGGCATCCCGACAATTCGCCCGTTCGAGGCGATGGCCTGCGGGATCCCGCTGATCAGCAGCCCATGGATCGACAGCGACGGGTTGTTCGAGGCCGGGCTCGATTACCTGATCGCGCGCGACGGCGAGGAGATGTGTCGACACATTCGGGCAATCCTCGGCGACGAGGCGCTCGCCACCGAGCTGTCCGAGCGAGGCCGCCGATGCATCCTCGAGCGTCACACCTGCGGGCATCGAGTCGACGAGTTGCTTGCGATCTACGCCAGGCTCGAGCAGCCATCGATGGCGTCGCACGAACGTGGAGGGTTGGCATGACCGGTCTATCGATTGCGTTCTTTGGCTCGAGCTTGTTGTCGGCCTACTGGAACGGCGCAGCCACCTACTATCGCGGCATCATTCGTGCGCTGGCGCGGCGCGGGCACAAGGTCCACTTCTTCGAGCCCGACGCGTTCGAGCGCCAGCAACACCGCGACATCGAACCGCCGAGCTGGGCGCAGGTCACCGTCTATCCGGCCACCGACGACGGGGTCCTGCGTGCGCTCGAGCAGGCCCGCGGCGCCGATCTGATCGTCAAGGCCAGCGGCGTCGGAGTGTTCGACGCGCTGCTCGAGCGGCTGGTGCTGGAGCTGCGCGGGCCCACGACGCTGGTCGGATTCTGGGACGTCGACGCGCCCGCAACCCTCGACCGCGTGCAGACCGGGCCCGAGGATCCGTTCGCGCGCCTGATCCCGCGCTATGACGTGATCTTCACCTACGGCGGCGGACCGCTGGTGCGTCAGCGCTATCTGCAGCTCGGCGCGCGCACGTGCGTGGGCATCTACAACGCGCTCGATCCCGAGACTCACCATCACGTGCCCGAAGATCCGCGCTTCGCGGGCACGCTCGGGTTCCTCGGCAATCGCCTGCCCGATCGCGAGGCGCGGGTCGAGGAGTTCTTCCTGCGCGTGGCCGAGGCGCTGCCCGACCAGCGATTCTTGCTCGGCGGCAGCGGCTGGCAGGACAAGCCGATGCCCGCCAACGTCAGCTACCTCGGGCACGTGTTCACGCGCGATCACAACGCGTTCAACAGCACGCCGCTGGCGACGCTCAACATCAACCGCAGCAGCATGGCGAGCTACGGTTACTCGCCCGCGACGCGCGTGTTTGAGGCCGCGGGTGCGGGCGCGTGCATCCTCAGTGACGCGTGGGAGGGCATCGAGCACTTCCTCGAGCCTGGCGTCGAGATCCTGCTGGCCAATTCCGGCGAGGAGGTGGTCGATCAATTGCGTCATCTGACGCCGACGCGCGCGGCCGTGATTGGCCATCGGGCGCGCGCCCGGATGCTGGCCGAGCACACCTACGCGCACCGAGCCCTCGACGTCGAGGCCGCGCTCGGGGCCTTGCCCACGCGACGAAGGGCGAGCGACGGCGGAGCGGCGCCGCTCGACGTGGTCGTGCTCGGGCTCTCGATCACGTCCTCGTGGGGCAACGGCCACGCGACCACCTACCGCGCGTTGCTGCGGGAGCTCGCGCGACGCGGCCACCGGATCACCTTCCTCGAGCGCGATCGCGAGTGGTACGCCCAGCACCGCGACCTCAGCGAGCCCGACTTCTGCACGGTCCACCTCTACCGCAGCCTCGACGAGCTTCGCGAGCGGCACGATCAAGCCGTGCGCGACGCAGACTTCGTGATGGTCGGATCCTATGTGCCAGAGGGTGTCGAGGTCGGCGAGTGGGTGCTGGCGACCGCGCAGGGGACCACCGGCTTTTATGACATCGACACGCCCGTGACGCTGGCCAAGCTCGCGCGCGGAGACGATTGCACATATCTGCACCCGCGCTTGATCCCCCGTTATGACGTGTATCTCTCGTTCACCGGCGGGCCCACGTTGACCCGCTTGATGCGGGAGTTTGGCTCGCCGCTGGCGCTGCCGCTCTATTGCTCCGTCGACCGCCACGCCTACAAGCCCGGCGACGGCGAGCCGCAGCTGGACCTGAGCTACATGGGCACCTACAGCGAGGATCGCCAGGCCGGGCTCGAGCAGCTGTTGCTCGAGCCCGCCCGGCGGGCGCCGCAGCTGCGCTTTTGCGTGGCCGGGCCGCAATATCCCGAGTCCATCGAGTGGCCGCCCAACGTCGAGCGCATCGAACACCTGGCGCCGGCCGACCACCCGCAGTTCTACAACAACTCACGCTTTACCCTGAACGTGACGCGGAAGGACATGATCGCGGCCGGCTACTCGCCGAGCGTGCGCCTGTTCGAGGCCGCGGCCTGCGGCACGCCGATCCTGAGCGATTCGTGGCCGGGGTTGGCCGAGTTCTTTGCGATCGATCGCGAGATTCTGCTCGTGCGCTCGGCCGCAGAGGTGCTCGCCGCGCTCGACATGCCCGACGCCCAGCGCCGCAGCATCGCTCGTCGAGCCCGACACCGCGTCCTGCATGAGCACAGCGCCGAGCGACGGGCCGAGACGCTCGAGCGCTACATCCTGCAATTGCTCAGCGCCCGCGCGCGGGCATCGAGGCTGCCATGACCATCGACATTCCCAAACTCGCCCGCCGGGTCCGCGAGCTCGGACCATGGTTTCACAACCTCGATCTCGGCGGCATTCAGACCGCGCCCGATCACGCGCTCGGCGACTATCCGCAGCACAAGTGGCGCCGCTTCGCCCACGCGCTGCCGGCCGACCTCAGCGGCAAGAGCGTGCTCGACATCGGCTGCAACGCAGGCTTCTACTCAATCGAGATGAAGCGCCGCGGGGCCGCGCGAGTCGTCGGCGTGGACTCCGACCCGCGCTACCTCGCACAGGCCCAGCTGGCCGCGGAGGTGTTCGACCTCGACATCGAGCTGCGGCAGATGGACGTCTACGATGTCGCCGCGCTGGGCGAGCGCTTCGATGTCGTGCTGTTCATGGGCGTGCTCTACCACCTCCGCCACCCCTTGCTCGCGCTCGACCTGATCCGCGAGCATGCGGTCGGCGAGCTGCTGGTGTTTCAGAGCATGCTGCGCGGTGCCGAGCCGGTCGCGGAGGTCGAGATCGACTATCGATTCAGCGACACCAGCCCGTTCGCGATGGTTGGGTTTCCGGCCATGTACTTCATCGAGCACCGCTACGCGGGCGATCCGAGCAACTGGTGGATCCCCAACCGCGCGTGCGTGGAGGCGATGTTGCGCAGCGCCGGGTTCGAGATCGCCGATCATCCGGAGCACGAGGTCTACCTGTGCCGACCGGTCGACGTGCCGTTCAAATCCGACGATTCTCGAGAGCCATGAGTGTTCACGCCGCGTCCGCGGCTGACATTGGCGAGCGCCGCCGCAGTGACTGCGACGGCGCTCTGTTCATGTGCTCGGGTCACGACGACGTCGACGTCTGCGACTCGGTGCTCGAGCTCCCGAAGGTGGACCGCGACCGGCGATGGCCGTTGCCCTGCTCCTCCTGCGAGCCCTGCGTGGTCTGGCTCGAGCTCTCCTGCACACGCAGCTCGTTCTTCACGTCCTTCACACCGCGGACCTGATAGGCGCAATCCTCGGCGTGGCGCTTGGCCCAGCGACTGTCTACCGTGCCGCTCAGCGTGACCTCGCCCTGCTGAACCTGGACGGTGATTTCACTCGCGTCGACCTCGTCGGCGTCCTCGAGCTTTTCGGACACGTCCTCGCGGATGCGGTCGTCCGAGCGCATGAAGCCCTTGGGGCCCTTGCCGCGGAAGCGACCGCGAATGCGCTCACCGATTTGACCGATGCGCTCCCCGATATGTTGGCCTTGGCTTTGCTGCGAGCCGCCCCACTGCGAGCTGCCGCCTCCGAAGCCGCCGCTTTGCTGGCTGCCGTAGCCCTGGCCGTAGCTCTGGCCGCCGTAGCCTTGGCCGTAGCTCTGACCCCAACCTTGGCCCTGGCCGCGATAGCTCATGCCGCCGCCACCATAGCCTTGCGGGCCGTATCCCTCGCGTCCGTAGCCCTGACCGCCGCCGTAGCTCTGGCTGCCTTGGCCTCCGTATCCTTGATAGCCCTGCTGTCCTCCGTAGCCCTGCTGGCCGTAGCCCTGCTGGCCGTAGCCCTGCTGTCCTCCGTAGCCCTGCTGGCCCTGCTGACCGTAGCCCTGCTGGCCCTGCTGACCGTAGCCCTGTTGGCCTCCGTAGCCCTGCTGGCCGTAGCCCTGCTGACCTCCGTACCCTTGCTGGCTTCCGTAGCCCTGCTGTCCTCCGTACCCTTGCTGGCCGTACCCCTGCTGGCCTCCGTACCCCTGCTGGCTTCCGTAGCCGCCCGAGCGATAATCCTCGCCGCGATAATGAGTACCGCGCTGCTCCTCGTGCTCTCGGCCAAACATGCCGCCGGACCGACCGCCGCGGAACTCCTCACCATATTCGCCGCGCGAAGATTGCCCAAAGTCGCGTTGGCCCATTCGGCCCTCCCAGCGACCACCGGACTCCTGCGACATTCCGCGGCCCGGCATCGAGCCGCTCTGTCCTTCGCCTTGTTCGCGGCGCGACGACCACCGCTCCTGATCTTCGTCGCCTTCGCGACCATGGCCGCGCCCGCTGCCTGACTCTCGGTTACGTTCGTGTTCGTGTTGCATGATCGTTGTTCCTCTGGCGCCGGCAGGCGATCCGCAGCCCAATCGCGTCGGGCACACGGACCTCCCTGCTTCGCCGCACACACTCTATGCGCATTTGCAGACCCGACAACGACCCATGATCCCGGCGCTCCGCCGCACTCGTTTTTGCGAATCCAGCTCGCACGGAATTCGATTGCGGCGCGGCGACGAGGCTCCGCAATTGAGTTCAGCGCATGACCCGGCAAGCCTCGCGAACTCGATAATGTTGTCCAAACAACGCAATCGAGAGAGCGTCACATGTGCACATTCGCCAATGCGTGCATCACTGGCACACGCCGACGCCTGCGCCGTCACGCAACATCACGGCGCGTGTCGACGCCAGCGCGAGTCGAGCAGCGCCTCAGGCCGCGCGCGCGGCCGTCGGCTCGGCAGCGCTGGCTTCCAGCTGCTTGGCGAGGCGCAGGCCGAGGTCGAGCAGGCCGCGACGGCTGTCGGTCTCGGTCTTCGCGTAGATGCGCTGCAGGTGCTTGTCGACGGTGGCCTCGCGGATGCCGAGCCGCTGGGCGGTCTGCTCGGCGCTGCGACCGAACAAGAAGTGAAAGAGCAGCTGCTGATCGAGGATGCCGAGCGTGCAGCGGGTCGAGAGCCCATAGATGATCCGAATCAGCATCTCGGTGGCCATGTCGCTGGGCTCACGCTCGGGGCGAGGTGAACGAGCGCGAGCGGTGTGCCGACGGTGAACGGTGGCGTGCATCGTGGGACCACGATGCCGCCTCGCGAAGCGAACCGTCAGCCACGCCAGTGCCACCGGTGGGTCGCCGACCCGACGTGACGGGCGGGATGCGAGCACGCCCGCAGCACGGGTCCATTCGCCAGTCGGGGACGCCCGTCGTCCGCGCGCGCGCTTGCGAACCAGGCGTCACCGATCGTCACCGGGCGCCCAGCCGCTCGGGCCGAGCGAAGCGAGCCGGCTCACCGCGCAGCGACATGTCGACCACCCATGCCCAGTAATCGGCCCCGGCGCTCCGCAGCTCTCGCTCGATCACGGGCACACGCTTGCGCGCGCGTTCACTGACGTTGACCAGCGGTGGCACGAACGACAGCGCCCTCGCCCACCCTGGCGCCCTCGCGATGCCGAGCTGATCGGCGGGCTCGTCTCCCAGCAGCATGCGCGACATCCCGCGGATCATGCTCCTGCGCAGCGACTCGAGCCGTGGGTCGAGGCCCTCCACCTGCGCGGGCATCTCCAGCAGCGCGGCCGCGAGCGCCCGGCTGTCGGCGTCCGGTGGGCCTTGCGTCTCATAAATGAGATCACGCAGCGCGGCGGCCTCGACGTAATCGATCGGCAGTAGTTGCTGCTCGGTGCCCATCACCCACGCGACCAAGCGCCACAGGTGAATCCAGTCCTCGGCCTCCTCCACGTCGATCGAGAAGCCGAAGATGCGCAGGCCCTCGACATAGACCTCCGAGAACAACAGCATGGTCGCGAGCATGTCGTGCTGGTTGATCGGCTCGGCCCAGCGCGCGCGATCCCAGCGACCCGATCGCCACAGCAGCCGTCGCACCTGCGCGTGCATCAAGCGAACGTGGAGCGTGATCAGCCAGCCCTCGGCGCCGGGCCGCATGCCGCCAGGAGCACAGACGGCGGTCACGAACCGCGCGGTCTCGGCCACGCGACGTGGCGCCTGCTCGCGCAAGCGACCCGAGAACGCCAGCGGCTTGTTGCCGGCCGGCGAGGTATAGCCGGCCATCAGCGAGCGCAAGCTCAGCACGATCCCGCCGAATGGTCCCGTGCGCTCGAACAGCCGCCGCGCTCGATCGATGCGACGCCAGTCGACCCACGCGGGGATCGGTCGCACGCTCTCGAAGAACTGGGCGAGCGGCTCGGCCAGCGTGTCGCCGCTCTGCCAGCGGTCCCAGGCCGCGGCGAGATCGAAGCGCTCGGGCTGACCGGCCAACCACTCCACCAGGTCGTCGGCCGGCCGGTCACAGCGCTCGAGCGCCGCGAAGCAACGCAGCGCCCGCTGGCCATGACGCTGGAGCGCGCGCTCGGGCTCGTGAACTCGAGGGTGGACCGCTGGCCGCACCTGCATGAGCTCAGCATCCCCCATGCGGCGAGGCTCTGCCATGGCTCATCGCCGTCGCGCAGCCTCGGGCCGACGTGATTCCGGGTGTGGACCTGGGGTGCGATCGTCGGTTTCTCGGGGCGAGGGCTACGCCCTTCGGCTGCGGCTTGGAACCAGTGGTCGGGGCATGATGGGACAAGTCGCCGCTCGAAGCCGCTCCGCGTGCGGATGAATTCGACTCGCTCTCGCGAGCGGATCTATCGTGCGGTGATGCGCCGCCTTCTCTTGGTCAGCTGCGCCTGTCTGGCCTGCACTCGCTTCAACCCTGCCTTCGACGAATCGCTCGCGCTCGATGAGAACGGAACCGAGACGCGCGGCAGCACCGACACCAACGTGGACAGCAGCGA
>DATLLB010001077.1:0-5263 GCA_035538075.1 Enhygromyxa sp. | reverse complement strand
GCGACGGCGAAGTCTACGGCCGTGCGATCGTGGCCCAACCCGGCGGCGGTCTGGTCGTGACCGGCTGGGGCGACGGCCTCTCTGCCGAGTATCAGCAGGGATTCGTGCTGGCGCTCGACTCGGCGCACGAGCCGAGCTGCGTGGGCTTGTTCGACGTCGACCTCCAGCCCGAGCTCGCGGGCGCGCCGTTGCTGCTGAACGCGGCCCCCGACGCGAACCGAGTCTACGTCGGGGGCCTCACCTTCAGCGGCCAGTTCCGCGCGCTGGTCAGCGCCTGGGATCTGCCCTGATCACCCGGCGGCCCGCAGCTGCGCGGGCTTGGCCTCGACCACCAGCCCCTCGCCCTTGGGGTCGAGGTTCACGTGGACCGTGTCGCCCGCCCCGAAGTCGCCCGCGAGGATCGCCCGCGAGAGCGGCTCGAGGATCCGCTGCTGCAGCAGCCGCTTGAGCGGCCGCGCGCCGAACTCGGGCTCGTAGCCTCGCTCGGCCAGCCACGCCTTGGCGTCGTCGCTGACCTCGAGCGCGAGCTCGCGATCGGCCAGGCGCTTGGCGATCCGGCGCAGCTGGATGGCGAGGATCCCGAGCATGTGCTCGCGTCGCAGCGCGTGGAACTGGATGATCCCATCGAGCCGGTTGAGGAACTCGGGCCGGAATTGCTGGCGCAGCAGCTTGTCCCGCGCGCGCTCGAGCTCGTCCTCGGGCAGCCCGGCGGCGAGCAGCTCCGAGCCGATGTTCGAGGTCATCAAGATGATGGTGTTGCGGAAGTCGACCGTGCGGCCCTGGCTGTCGGTCAGGCGCCCGTCGTCGAGCACCTGCAAGAGCAGGTTGAACACCTCGGGGTGGGCCTTCTCGATCTCGTCGAGCAGGACCACGCTGTAGGGCTTGCGCCGGACCGCCTCGGTCAGCTGCCCGCCTTCGTCGTAGCCCACGTATCCGGGTGGGGCGCCGATCAGACGCGAGACCGAGAACTTCTCCATGTACTCGCTCATGTCGATGCGCACGACGTTGCGTTCGTCGTCGAACAGGAACTCGGCGAGCGCCTTGGCCAGCTCGGTCTTGCCGACGCCAGTCGGGCCGAGGAACAAGAACGAGCCGATCGGACGATCGGGATCGCCGAGCCCGGCGCGAGCCTGGCGAACCGCCGAGGCCACCGCCGCGACCGCCTGCTCCTGACCGATCACGCGCTCGTGCAGGTTGTGCTCCATCTCGAGCAGCTTGGCCTGCTCGGCCTGCAACATCTTGGCGACCGGGATGCCCGTCCACTTGCTGACGATCTCGGCGACGTCCTCCTCGGTCACGACCTCGCGCAGGAACGAGCCGTGCTCTTGAGCCTCGTGCAGGGTCTTGCGGGCCTGCTCGCGCTGGGTCTCGAGCGAGCGCAGGGTGCCGTAGGTCAGCTGCGAGGCCCGCTCGAGGTCGCCTTGCTGCTGAGCTCGCAGGGCGTCGGCCTTGGTCTGCTCGATCTGCTCGCTGAGCTGCTTGATCTCGGCCAGCTGATCGCGCTCGGACTGCCAGCGCCCACGCAGCGCGGCCGCTTCCTCGCGCAAGCTGGCGAGCTCGGCCTCGAGCTCCTCGAGTCGCGCAGCGCGACGCTCCTGCTTCTGCTGGGCGTCCTCGTCGTACTTGCCGAACGCAGCGCCGAGCTTGTCACGCAGCCCGCCGCCCTCGGCCTCGCGCTTCAACGCCTGGCGCTCCATCTCCAGCCGGGTGATCCGCCGCTCGAGCTCGTCGATCGGCAGCGGCACGCTCTCGACCTCCATCTTCAAGCGCGCCGAGGCCTCGTCGATCAGGTCGATGGCCTTGTCGGGCAAGAACCGGTTTTGGATGTAGCGGTGGCTCAGGTTCGCGGCCGCGATCAGGGCCGCGTCCTCGATGCGGATGCCGTGGTGAGCCTCGAAGCGATCACGCAGGCCACGGAGGATCGAGACCGTGTCCTCGACCGAGGGCTCGTCGATCATCACCGGCTGGAAGCGCCGCTCGAGCGCCTTGTCCTTCTCGATGAACTTTCGGTACTCGTCGAGCGTGGTCGCGCCGATGCAGCGCAGCTCGCCGCGGGCCAGCGCCGGCTTGAGCATGTTGGCGGCGTCCTGCGTGCCTTCGCTGCCGCCCGCGCCGACCAGCGTGTGGAGCTCGTCGATGAACAGCAGGATCTGGCCGTTGGCCTGCGCGACCTCGGTGAGCACGGCCTTGAGCCGCTCCTCGAACTCGCCGCGATACTTGGCGCCGGCCACCAGCGCGGCCAGATCGAGCTGGACCAGGCGGCGGTTCTTCAGCGACTCGGGCACGTCGCCGGCCGCGATGCGCAGCGCGATGCCCTCGGCGATCGCGGTCTTGCCCACGCCGGGATCACCGATCAGCACGGGGTTGTTCTTGGTTCGCCGCGACAGCACCTGGATCGCGCGACGGATCTCGGTGTCGCGGCCGATCACCGGATCGAGCTTGCCCGCGCGGGCGAGCCCGGTGAGATCGCGGGTGTACTTGGCGAGCGCCTCGTAGGTGCCCTCCGGATCCTCGGTGGTCACGCTCTGGGTGCCACGCATCTCTTGCAGCGCCGAGAGCACCAGCTCGCGCGAGGCACCGAGCTCGCGCAGCAGCTTGCTGGCCTTGACGCCGGCCTTGTCGGCTTGCGGAGAGAGGAACGCGAGCACCAGGTGCTCGGTGCTGATGAACTTGTCCTTGAGCGCCTCGGCCTCGCTCGCGGCCTGATCGAGGGCCGCATGCAGCTCGCGCGAGACTCCCAAGCTGCCGCCGCTGACCTTGGGGCGCTTGGAGAATTCGTGGGTCAGGGCCCGCTCGATCGCAGCGCCGTGAACTCCAGCGCGCTCGAGCAGCGGTCGAACCAGGCCACCTTCTTGCGCGATCGAGGCGGACAAGAGGTGCAGACTGTCGACCTCCGGGTGACCGAGCTCGCGGGCCATCGCTTGGGCGTGGGCGACTGCGTGCCGGGTCTTGACGGTAGCCTTCTCGGGGTTGAACGCCGCCATGTTGTCGTTTCTCCTGTTGGGCGCCCATCCGGGCGCGGGGCGCCCGTTCGCCGGGCGGTTGCGTTCTGCTCGAGCGTCGTGCTCGGGCCTGCGACCGAACCTGAGCATCGGCCTGTGTGCTCGCAACCCCACGTTCGGCACCACGCCGTGACAAGACACTCGAACCGTGCGCGCGCTCCGACACCTCTGCGCGGCACGGCTTTGCGTTTTTTCTGCGAGGACGCCATCCTCCCGAGCTCATGCTTGGGTCCTGCGCAGCGCTGTTGCTCGCGACGACGCTCGCGCCGCCCTCCGATCCGCCGGCGCCCGGCGGGTATTGGTCGATCTCCGAGCAACGGCAGCGGCGAGGCGAGCCGCCCGATGGCGACGATGAGCTGACCATCGGTTCCGTGCTCTTCTCGCTCGGGCTCCTGCGCACCGGTGCTGCGGCGGTCACGATCTGGATGGCACGCACGCCCGATCAGTGCCCGACCGAAGATCCCGCCGGCTGCCGCCCAATGGAGATCTACGGATGGTTCGGCGTCGGCGAGGGTGGGCTGATGGTCGGGACCGGGCTGACCTATTTGATCATCGGTGCAGTGCGGCAGCGTCGATACAATCGCTGGCATGCAGGCGAGAGCGTGATGCTCATGCGTCCGCGGGTCGGAGCGCCACGACTCGAGCTCGGCCCGTGGATGCTTGGAACGCCCGTCGATCCGGTGGGTGGGGGTGCGCAGCTTCGCTTGCGTTTTTGAGGACCACAAAACTGTTGGTTCGCGCGGTCGCCATGCTCGCCGTCGCCCCTCGTGATCGTGAATGCTCGCCGAAGCGCGACAACAGCCTTGCGGATCGGGTATGGTGAGCGGGTCAGTGTGATCTTCGCGACACCACTCGAGGCGACTCACTCGTAATCAACCTTCCTCCCGGTGTCGAAGCCCCCGAAGCCCTGCGCTGACCCTGCCACTCAAGCGAAGCCCCCACGCCGCTCGGCGGCTGACTTTCAAGGAGCCCCTAAGTGATGAACCGTAGCATGCTCATTTGCGCCACCGTGCCGCTCGCGCTGACCCTCATTGGCTGTAAAGGTGACGACGGTCCCGCGAGCACCGGAGACGATGACGAGACCGGCATCACCTCGCTGACCACCGGCGACGGCGACGGCGATGATCCGGGTGACGGTGACGGCGATCCCGAGACCGGTGATGGCGATGGCGATGGTGACGGCGAGGGTGACGGCGATGGTGCTCCGGACTGCGGCATGGTCTCGATCGCGCCCGAGTACGTCCCGCCGAACGTCATGCTCGTCGTGGACGCGTCGGGCAGCATGATCAGCAACCAGTGGGATCACGACCTCGACGCTCAGACGCCGAACGAGACCCGCTGGAGGACGCTGTACGGCGTGGTCGAGTCGATCATGAACCAGTTCGGCCCGGCCATGAACGCGGGCATCAAGCGGTTCCCGTCCGAGACCGCCTGCGATCCCAACCCCTGCTACAACGAGACCGCCTGCGTGGTCACGGCGGATCCCGAGGTCGGCGTCGGGCTCGACAACGGCGCGGCGATCCCCGGTCCCGATGACAACGGCAGCTCGGTCGAGGGTGGCACGCCGTCGACCTTGGGCATCAACGCCGCGGTCGAGCACCTCTCCGCGCAGAGCCCCGACATCCCGCGCTACATCCTGTTCATCACCGACGGCGCGGCCAACTGCACGCCCGGGTTCAACTTCCCCGAGGTGGTCGAGAACTACGACGAGACGCTCGAGCCGACGGTCGCGGCGGCGCTCGCCGACAACAACATCACCACGTTCGTGGTCGGCATCGACATCATCAACATGTTGATCGGCGCCGGACCGGACGGCTCGCCCGAGGCCAACCCCTACGAGCGCCTCAACGACGTCGCGCTGGCCGGCGGCGCGCCGAAGAACATGGGCAACGACCCCGAGAAGTTCTTCAACGCGACCAACCAAGACGAGCTGCTCACCGCGCTGTCCGGCATCATCACCGAGATCACCGACTGCGTGATCGACCTCAGCTCCACCGAGCAGGGCGCACCACCGCCGAACCAAATCCCCTTCGTCACCTTCGAGGCCGACGGCGATCTGGTTCCGTTCGTCGAGGACTGCGAGAACGAGGACGGCTGGGCGTGGCTCGAGTACGGCGTGGTCGTGACCTTCTGCGGGTCGTACTGCGACGACTTCAAGGGTGGCGGTGTGGTGTTCGACGGCACCTACGGCTGCCCGCCGGCGGGCTGACCGGCGAGTCGTCACGAATCGCAAAGGGGGACCCTCGTGGTCCCCCTTTTTC
>DATLLB010001076.1:0-15986 GCA_035538075.1 Enhygromyxa sp. | reverse complement strand
GCCCACTTACGTGCTCGCGACCGACGGCGGCCTCAAGGAGCTGCGCAGCGACTCCGACGGTCATGACGAGCTCGCTCGCCATCGCTACCGACGCGAGACCGAGTTCGAGTGGATCCTGCGTCCGAAGGTCGATGAGAAGGGCGAGGTGGCAGTGCGCGGCTTCGCCTTCGTCGACGGCGGCAGCGCGGGCCTGCCCCTGCTCGCGCTCGACGAGCTCGCGCAGATCGCCAAGTCCGGAGCCGTGCGCATCAAGGGCACGATCGAGCAGCTGGACCTCGAGCCCGGACGCTATACGATCGCCCTCGCGGTCGGACGTCCGGCAGACCTGCCCACGCAGGCCGCCGAAGCGCACGAACCGGCCGCGGACGCGGCATGGCAAGTCCGGCGCATCGACATCGAGATCGAGGACTGACTCTCGCCGCGGTCGCGGCGATGGGGCTGTGGTTGGTGGCATGCCGGGAGCAGGCGCCCGCGCAAGAGGAGGCGGAGGCGGCCGCGGAGGTGGTGGTCAAGCCGCGGATCGAAGTCGGCGTCTCGGGCTGCTCGGGCTTGGTGCAGGACCCCGAGCGGGGGTTGCTCTGTCTGACGCGCCACACGAATACACCCAAGCCACTGCACCTGTGGTTGCACGGCGCTCGCGATCCAAACGTCGAGCTGCGATTCTCCGGCGCCGCAATCGAGCCCAAACGTACGGTCGATGTGGACGGGGTGATGTTGTCCATCGAGTTACCCGCACAGCAGGGAGAACTCGAGCTCTCCACGGACAATGGGGTTTGGCTGATCGAACTGTTCCCAGTCTCGGGGCGATTCGAGACGCTGCGCAAAGAAGTGCAGGAAAGCTGGAATGGAGGGGATGCAGCCGCAGCCCTCCAACGGCTCGAGCATGGGATGGCTGAACTGCGCAATCACGAGGCCACGCTGCTCGCGTGTTCGGTCGGCAAGGTGGTGCTCGCGGCTGGTGATCACGATCGAGTGTTGGCGCTCGCCGAGCAGGTCATGCAGTCCCCAGTGGTCAGCTGTGTGGGTAAGCTGTCGCTCCTGGCCGCATATGTTCACATATACCTGCGTCCCAACTTCAACGCCGCGGAAAGGAGCCTGCGGATCGCCGAGTCTGTGAAGAATGTCGATCTCGACACCCGGATTGGGGCTGCATATCTTCGCGGTGTGCTCGAACATCGATTGGGGCACATCGATGACTCTCTGATGACGTTCGAAGGCGCAGCTCGTTTCGCTCGGCTCGTTGGCGACAACGATCAATATGCGTCGGCACTGGTGATGCAGGCAGTGTCACTCGCGCGTCTCGGTCGGTTCGCGGAAGCGGAAGCACTTGCTCAGCGGGTCGAGCAGCAAGCTGGGCTTCTGAAGCCATCCGTGGCGCTGGACATTCGAGCGAGCGTCGGGTGGATCGCTGTGTTGCGACGAGAGGACGATCCCACGCTTCCGGATCCATCGACGTTACTCCGGGAGATGATCGAGATCTATGATGGCCGAAACGATCGGCGTAATGCTGCGAATCGGCGTCTGGACCTCGCTTTGACCCTGGTCCAGAATGAGGATCTCGATGCGGCTGCGTTGGAGCTCACTGTACTCGAGCCCAGCGATCTGGATCCCGATCTCTTGGTCTGGTACGAGCTCACGGTCGCGAGGCTCGCGTTATTGCGAGGGCATCTGAGTGAGGCACAGCCTCATCTCGAGCGTGCCCGAGTGCTGGCCGAGCTCAACCAGGACAGCGAGCTCGAGTGGCGAGTTACCGTTAGCCGAGCCGAGCTGGAGCGTGGACGTGGACGAGCGACGAGCGCGATCGAGCTCTTTCGCGAAGCAAGTCGATTGGCGGACAAGCTCGCGCTTTCCGTCGCCGGGACCGCCGGCCGCAGCCGGTTTGTGACAACCCACAGTCGTGCCGATATCGCGCTTGTCGAGCTCTTGCTCGAGCAAGGCGATGCCAAAGAGGCGATGTGTACAGCAATGGCCGCTCGTGCTCGACACCTTCGCGGTCTGTGGACGAGGCTCCGACCTCCGCTGTCCGCAGAGACCGAGCAACAGTATCGTAATCTGCTCAGCCGGCATCAGGAGCGCAAGCAAGCAATCTCGGTGCAACTCGAACACTCGTGGGAGCTGTCCACAGAACAGCTAGAAGCTTTGCGGAAGCGGCTCGATGCGGACGGTGACCGCGCCGACCGGCTTCTCGCGGAGGCCACCGCGCTGCTCGAGGAAGGCGCCCCAGCTTGGTCGTGCGAGGCGGCATTATCGGGTCGAGCCGAGGATGCTGTATTGACGATGTTTCCGCGCTCCGAGAGGAGCCGCTGGACGGCAATGCTCGGCCGGAAGGGGGCCAACGGCGATTGGATAATCAACATCGCCGATGTGAATGTCACCGATTTTGAGTCTGCTGCCGATTTGCTGCTCGCGCGGCTGGAAGACTCATTGAGCTCGGCTCGAAGCCTGCGGGTGATTCCCGCCGGAGGATTTGTCGATGTCGACTTTCACGAACGCTGGCTTGCTCGGGAGAAACCAGAGCTCACAGTCACATACTCGCTCGGGTTGGGCGGTGACGACTGGCAAGAGCCGCTCAGGCATCATGCGGCCGTTGTGGCTGGCTCGACGAATCTCGCCTCGGTCGAGCAGGAGACCAAGGAAGTGAGCGACCAGCTCCGTGATTTAGGGTGGAAGGTGGATGTTGGTTGGAGCCCAAACGCGACCTCACAACCGAGCCTGCTTCATTACGCGGGTCATGGCCTTCAGAGTGAAGGGCTTGGCTGGCAGAGTGCGATCGAGGTACCCGGAGTTGGTCGGGTCAGTGCTGCACAAATTGTCGCTTCGCAGCGGTCACCAGAGGTAGTCGTGCTCGGAGCGTGTAGCGCAGGACAAGTGACGTCTGAGTCGATCGACGGCGGCATGAACCTCGCTGCTGCGTTCTTGCTGGCGGGGGCCCGTTTGGTGATTGCGCCGAGTCGTGATGTCGACGACACGGCAGCGTTCGAGCTGGCGGTCGGACTGTATCGAGACTTTGATACGAGCGATCCCGATGCACTCGTGCGTGCGCTCGCCAGCTTGCAGCGTGAGCAGCTCCGCCGGCATCCGAAGACCGTCGCGGCGGCGAATTTCAGCAGCTGGCGCGCGTGGACGCCTTAATGGATCGGGATCGCGTTGCCCACGGTGATCGTTACGGGTCCAGCCGAGCCGCTGGTGTCGGTGAAGACCATTGTGACTCGCGCCTTGCGGGGCGGGAGGCCGGAGCGGTCGACGATGAGCAAATCCGGGTCAGTGACGACGTGGACTGTGGTTGGCGTCAGCGGCAGCGCGCCGTAGCTGATGTACTCCGCGCCTCCAATGTCGTCGTATAGCTCGACGATGGCATTGTTGAGAGTCATGTTGGCGTAATCATCGTCGATCGACAAATACACCTCGTCGTCGTCGAGCACGCACATCGGGCACGGTGGTGTTTCGGGCTGCGGCAGCACCCAGGGGTCGCCCATCGCCTCCGCCGGGATCGACTCGTCCTTCGGCAGCTTCGATACCGTGGCGAGCCCGCAGCGCTCGCACTCGTACACGGCCCACTCGGGCGCGTTCTCAGATCCCTTGTCATCGGCCGGCAGCTGATCGAACGCGGTCGAGAAGCTCGCAAACCACCCTTCGGCGTCGACGTCGATGTTCCCGGCCCCATAGGCGATCTCGCAGTTGGTCATCGCCATCTGGCACTGCTGCTGCGTCGGCGCGCCGTCCAGCAGGTTCGCGCAAGCCCACCCGATCGTGCTGCAGGCGGTGACCATGCGCTGCTCGGGGGCGGTCTGGCCGAGGTACACGCCGGCTTCGACGGGCACGTTGTCGATCGTGCGCACGGTCCCGCCGTCGTAGATCGCCTGCATGACCTCGTCGGGCGTGAGCGTCGGGTAGTAGGACCACAAGAGCGCAGCCATGCCCGAGAGCGAGGCGGTCGCGACCGAGCTGCCGGTCAGCGGTCCGTAGGTCTGCCCGGCCAGGTTGACGACGCCCGCAAACCCGACCGTGCTCGCGCGCGCGTTGGAGCCCGGACGAAAATCGGCGAGGTTCTCGAGGTCCCAGTCGATCGGCGTGGCCGCGTACAGGAACGGGTGATAGGGGTGGGTCGTGTCGATGTCGATCTGATCGGCGTCGACACCCAGCGCGGTGCACTGCGGGACGTCCCAGCCGGCCAGGCGCTCCCAGCCGCCGGGGCCGGTCGCTTGATCGACGCAGCTGCCGTCGGGCTGGTTGCCGCTCGCGGCGATCGTCAGCGCGCCTTGGCAGTGGCCGAACGCGATTGCGTCGCGGACCGAGGCGAGCGCGGCGTTGGAGGTGCCACCGTCGACGTCGAGATCGCCGAGGCTCGGCTCCCAGCCGACCGACAAATTGATGATCAGCTTGTGGTCGTGGTTGGTCCAGCCGTAGACGGCGGCCATGATGGCTTCGGCGAGATCGGTCTGGTAGCCGAAGTAACCACCGGTGTCGAAGTTGGGCCCGACGCCGGCGATCTGCGGGAGGCCGAGGTAGGTGTTGACCTGGCGTCGGCACTCGTTCTTGTCGAGCTCGGGCGCGCAGCCGGCTGCGACGGTGGCGATGATCGCCGCCATCGCAGGGCCGTGATCGGACTGGCCCAAGTCGGTCTGCGCGGGGGCGGTGTCGATCACGGCGATGTCGACCGGCGCACCGAGGCCGAGCGTCGGCGCAGCTTCGGGGATCAGCTGCACGCCTTGGGCGAAGGCGTCCGCGTAGGGGCCATTGAGCGAGGGCGTGAGCGGGCTCTGCGGGACCACGCGACAGTCGGGTGAGGTCTGGCCCTGCACGGCGACCGGCAGCGTGTTGGGATCGGGCGCGCCCATGCCCGTCCACACGTAGCGGCAGTAGTGGCTCAGTGGATCCGGGACCGGGAGGCCCGAGAACAGATTTTCGACGGTCCAGCCGGAGCCCATGTCCGGATCGGGGCAGTCGGCGGGCACCTGTGCGATCTGCCGCTCGGGCGGGCACATCTCGTCGCTCGGGGGAGATTCGCGATCGGGATCGGGGCACGGCATCTCGTGCTCGATGCCGTCGCCATCGCCGTCGCCATCACCGTCACCATCGCCATCGCCATCGCCATCGCCATCCCCATCCCCATCGCCGTCCCCGGTCTCGCCGGTCTCGCCTTCGCCCTTCGGCGGATCGTCGGGGCACGCGGAGAGACAGACGAGCGAGAGAGCGAGCAACGAGCGAGAGAGATCGAGTTGGGTGGCCATGGCAGCGTCTCGAGGTGGCCCTTCGCACAATGGCGCAGGGATCTGACGTGCGATGGTGCCGAGCGAGCGAGCGCGAGTCAGTCCCCGTTTCGGCTATGGCGAGAGCACGGTTTGATTCCACGCGCTGATGCACGTCTGGGGCCGCCCGTGGCGGTGTCGCTCGGCGCTCGCAGTGTGCCCGACACAGCTTCGGCCTCGCTCCTACCCACGGACGGCCCCAGACGCACCTCAGCAGGCGAAATCAAACCGGTCGGCGCTCTAGAGGAGCGCGTAGCGGAGCCCGCGGTCACGAACGAGCAGCATGTCCGCGCCGCAGTGTTCGAGCGCGGCGAGGAGGATGGTCACGCCGGCCACGACCACGTCTGCGCGACCGTGCCCAATCAGCGGGATGGCCCGCAGCTGATCCAGCGTGAGGGCTGCGAGCCGCGATCGCAGCGCGACCACGGCTGCGCGCGACAAGGTGGTGTTGTCGACGCGATCGCGATCGTAGCGCTCGAGCTCGAGCACCACTGCGGCCGCGGTGGTCACCGTGCCAGCGAGGCCGTAGAGGACGGGGTGAGGCGCGAGCGGCTGGCTGGCAAAGGTCTGCAACGCAGTCGCATGCATGGCCGCGAGCGCGCGCTCGCTCGGCGGGTGACCGTCACCGAGCTGCTCGCTGAGGCGCACCGAGCCGATCCGGTGGCTGACGGCTTGCTCGACATCGAGCCCATGCCCGACCACCAGCTCGGTCGAGGCGCCGCCGATGTCGATCACGCGCAGCGGATCCACGTCGGGGTGCTCGAGCGCGACCGAGCGATAGGACAGCCGGGCTTCTTCGTCACCGCTGATCAGCCGCACCTCGCTGCCGAGCAATTCCGCGGCCGGCTCGAGGAACTCGCGCGCGTTCTGGGCCATGCGCAGGCCCTCGGTGGCGACCGCCTCGATCGAGGTGACGCCATCGCGCTCGGCCAGCTCGCGATAGCGACGCAGCACCGCGAGCGTGCGCTCGATCGCGGCCGGCAGCAGCGTGCCGCGGGCCGCTGCGCCCTCGGACACGCGCGTGACCGTGGCCTCGTCGCGCACGATCTCGAGCGAGCCGTCCTGTCGTCGCGCGCCGACCAGGAGCAGCACGCTGTTGCTACCGATGTCGATCACCGCTCGCGGCACGGCGAGCGCAATACCGTCGAGGGCCGCAAAAGCAAAGAGGCAGCGACCTGAGTCGCTGCCTCCGCTGACGAACGCTCGAGAGGCTCAGTTCCCCGTCATGGGGCCCCAGTCCGGGGTGCTCGCGCCCTTGGCGATCTCGACGTTGTTGTTGCCCTCTTCGTTGGCCACGTAGATGCTGCCGCCTTGGTTGTAGGCGACCCAGCGGCCGTCGGGGCTCCAGGTGGGATCGAGGTTGCGGCCGGGGCTCTGCGTCAGGCGCTCGACCTTCCCGGACTTCGCGTCGACCTTGAAGATGTCGTAGCGGTTGGAGGAGTCGCGGCCGCTGTAGACGATCCACTCGCCGCGGTTCTTGCCCTGACTCCAATCCGGCGACTGGTTGTAGCTGCCGGCCTTGGTCACGCGGCCCTCGCCGCCGCCGGCTGCCGACATCCGGTAGACCTGCGGTCCACCAGCGCGGTCGGACACGAACGCGAGCTGTCCGCCGCCGCTCCAGGTCGGCTGACCATCGATCGCGGGGTTCTTGGTCAGGCGGGTCTTGATGTTGCCCGAGCGATCGATCGTGTAGAGCTCCGCGTTGCCGTCCTTCGAGAGGGCCAGCGCGATCGTGCCGCCGTCGGGGCTGATCGCACCGCCGAGGTTGAGGCCCGGGAACTTGGAGACGCGGTTGGCCGCACCGCCGCCGCTCATCCACAGATCGGGGTTGCGCTTGGCGTAGCTGGTGAACACCACCTCACCGCCGGGGCCCATGTTGGGCAGGATGTTGAGCGAGCGGTTGCTGGTGATCGCCGAGGTCGCCTCGCCGTTCATCTGCACGGTGTAGACGTTCTTGCTGGTGACCGGATCACGACGGGTGCGCACGAACGCGATGCGGGAGCCGAACACGCCGGGCTCCTTCGTGTAGTGCTCGATCACGTCGTTCATGAATTTGTTGGCGGCTCCGAGCGCGTCGCCGGCCGGGTAGCCGCGGCTCAGCACCGGCTTGTCGCCCTTGCTGATCTCGTACATCGCAATGCGGATCTGGTTGCCCGCCTCGGAGGTCAGGATCACGACGTCGACGTTGCCGACCTGACCCCACGCGTCCTTGTCGAAGCCGGTCGCCTTGATCAGCGCGGCCGGGAGGCTCTTGCGCGGGACGATCGCGAAGCCACCGGAGATCTGCGCGTTCTTGCGGAGTAGATCGCCGAGCGTGCCGTCGGCCGGAATCGCGACGCCGAGCAGACGCGATTGTCCGGGCAGGATCACGGTTTCGCCGGCGGGGTCTTGAGCGTTGGCTTCCGCGGGCGGGGTTCCGGCCCAGAGGGCGCCGTGGACCAGGAGGGCGGCGAGGATGGAAATTCCGAACAGCGTGCGCTTCATGGGGCCTCGGTGGGCGTCGCGGGCGAGCATACCCGTCGACGCCGCGCGATCAAAGAGATTGGACGGGAGCCGGGAAACAGGCTGCCAGGGCCGTATTCGGCCTCACTTCACCTTCCCGGCGCTCCACGAGAAGAGGTAGTTCAGGGTCACGCAGCTCGACTTCATCTTCGAGGCGACGTTGGCCGGGGGCTTGGGGATCTTGAGGCGCTCGAGCTCGCCCTTGATGGCACCGTCGAGGTCCGCGTTGCCGGAGCTGGACTTGGTCATGACCTGGCTGACCGTGCCGTCTTTGCAGATCTTGAGCCTGAACTGGTAGGGCTTGCCGGAGGGAAGCTTGGCCGCCCAGGCCGGGACCTTCATGCCGTTGAGCGCCGCCATGACCGAGGTCGCCCACGGATCGCCGTCCTTCTTGAGGTCGGACCAACCGTTGGGATCGCCGAAGGGATCGCCGGTCGGGTCGATGTTGTTCGGCAGATCCTTGTCGTACGGGTTGTTGTCGGTCCGGTTCTTGTCGGAGATCTTGGCGTCCTTGTTCTTGTTGATCGGCTTGTCGTCCTTGGGCTTCTCCTCGATCGGCTTCTTCTCGATCTCTTCCTCCGGCGGCTTCTCCTCTTCGGTCACCGCCTCCTTGACGACGTCCTCGGGCGTGCGCGTCTCCTCGTTGATCGCCTTCTCGGGGATGTCCTTGGGCTCGACCCCGAGCTTGGTCAGCGCACCCGGCTGAAACTCGAGCAGGAACTCGTCCTCTTCCTCGAGCGGCGCCGCCTCGGCGTTCTGCTCCATCCACCACATCGCAAACACCAGCGAGGCGGAGAGCACGATCGATCCGAAGATGCCGCCGAAGAACGCGAGCGGGACGGCGAGCAAGCCCCGGAGATCACGGCTCAACGAGAGGAACGGCGACAGCAGCGCTGACGGAGCCTTCACGTTGGGCGCCGGGCTGCGCGTGGGCGGCTGCGGAGCGTATTGAAACTGGGCCTGGTACTGCTGGGCCGGCTGGCCCTGCGGAGACTGCCCGTGCGGGTGCTGATTCGGCTGGTGCATTGGACCCTCTCGCCCCGGACCAGATTAGCGCATGAGCTCGCGGCCGGGTGTGAGCGCAACGAAAACGTCGACGCAGCGCTTGCGGCGCTATTCCATTTTGGGGTCGGTCACGAATCCGACCTCCTGCACACCCGCCTCCTGCAGCGCGATCATCACATCGAGGATCGTGTCGAAGGGGATGGTTCGGTCGCCCTGGATGAAGGCCATCCCGTCCTCGGTGATCTTCTTGTTGGCCGCCAGCTGCTCGGACCAGCGCGCCTTGTCGGCGTCGAGCGGGAGTGTGCCGATGAACACGCGCCCGGTCGCGTCGATGGTGATGACCGAGAACAGGAACTCCTCCTCGGTGATCTCCATGCCCTTCGCGTGCGGGACGGCGACCGGGATCATCTCCTGGTTCATGAGCGGGGTCGCGACCATGAACCCGATCAGCAGACAGAACATGATGTCGATCAACGAGGTGACGTTGATCGCGGCGACTGGTTCGTCGCCGGAGGCCGAGCCGTCGTGTGTGACGATGCCGCTCATGGCCTAAACCCCGTGGCCTAAAAGAAGTGCCGCCGGATGATGTTGAGGTAGTCGTTGCCGAAGGTCGACATCTCGGCGTTGAGCACCTTGAGGCGGCGGTTGAAGTAGTTGAACGCGACCACGGCCGGGACCGCGGAGAGCAGCGCGAGCGCGGTGGTCACGAGCGCTTCGGCGATCGGCTGGGAGATCTCGGCCAGCTCGGCCTCGCCCTTGGCAGCGATGGCCAAGAACGCCTCCATGATGCCCCAGACGGTGCCGAACAGACCGATGAAGGGTGCTGCGGCGCCGTTGGTGGCGAGGAACGGCAGCAGGGTCTCGAGCTTGGTCATCTCGCTGACCTTGGCTCGCTGCAGCGCGCGTTCGATGTTGGTCGTGTCCTCCATGCGATCGTGCATGGACTCGCCGCCCTCGGCGCGCTTCTTGACCTTCGACAGCTCGACGTAGCCGGCCTTGAACATGGCCGCGAGCGGGCTGTACTTGAGGCCCTCGGCGACGCGATAGATGTCGTCGAGGCGCTTGCTCTCCCAGAAGCGGTCGAGGAACGTGACCGACTGCGCCTGCGCCTGGCTGATCTGGATCAGCTTGTAGACGATCACGAACAGGCAGAGGACGACCAGAGCCAGCAAGATGATGACGACCACGAGGGTGAGCCCCTTCGAGGCGGTCAGCAGCTTGACCATGTCGACCTTCGCGAGCACGGCCGGGGAGGTCGCAAGTGCTGAAATATCGGCGAAAAGCACGGCGCGCGCAGGCTACACGGGGCGATGGCGCCGGGGCAAGTGAGTTGCTCCGGCCCCGGAGCGGGCCAGCCTCTGCCCCTGCGGCCGGACTTTTGCTAAGACCCACGCTCATGCTCGATCGCCGCGCAGCTTCGTGGGCCAGCGCCGCACTGGCGGTGGCACTCGTCGGCGGCTGCGACGAGCCGCCGAGCTATCAGCTGCGCTGGCGGGTCGGTGACGCCGAGGCGCTCGCCGATCCCGAGCTGGCGCCTGCGTTGACCTCGGTCAAGCAGTGCGCGGACGTCGGCATCGCCAAGGTTCGGGTGACGACCAAGCGCGCGAGCGATGACACGGTCGTCGATCGTCGCGATTACGCGTGCTTCCCCGGTGCGTTCGAGCGCGGCGACACGGTCAAGGTCCCGGCGCTGCCGGCCGGCGAGTATGTGGTCGAGGTCGAGCGCGTGCGCCGAACCGGCGAGCCGTGGGTCTGCGAAGAAGGCGAGCAGTGCGAGACCTTCGTCGGCGAGGGCGGCAACAAGGTGACGATCGGCGAGGGTCTGCTGGAGACGATCGAGGTCGTGCTCCTGCAGCCGGCCCAGTGCGATGACGGCGTCGACAACGATCGCGACGGGCGCGTCGACGGCAAGGATCCGGCGTGCATCCTCGACCCCACCGGGCTCGAGAGCGCCGAGACCCGCTTCACGCTCTTTCAACTGGCGGTCAGCTTCCTCGACAGCCCCGCGGTGTTTCCGGCCAACGTCTCGGTCGACGCGGTGCGGCTCGGCATCGACACCGACCCCGACGGCGATCCGAGCGACGATCAGTTGCTCGCCGAGGTCCCGGCCTACCAGCTCGACACCAGCCAGTGGCCGTTTCGCCTGCCGCTGCTCAGCCAGGACTTCGACGACGGCGACTACGTGCTCTCGGTCTACGGCGTCGACAAGCAGGGCAACCAGCGGACCACGCCGTACGAGGTCCCGTTCACGGTCCCCAACGACGCCTATGTGGTCGGCGTGTTCGAGTTCGGCGGCGATCGTTTCGTCGAGCCGATCGTCGAGCCGATCGCCGCGATCACCAGCCTGCAGCTCGATCCCGGCGACCTCACCGGTCCAGCGTGCACGCTCGGTGGGTTCGCAGGCGTGGCCATCGAGCGCATGTGGTTTCGCGTCACCGACGAAGACGGGCAGCCGCTCGACGCGGCCACGCTGGGCCTGACCGGGACCGCGTCCGGGACCGCGATCATGCCGGTCGACGAGGCCAACGGCTGGATCAGCTTCGCGTGCCCGACCTCGATGGTCAGCTCGGCGCCGCTCTCGTGGGGCAGCTACCAGCTCGACGTCGAGGCGCGCATCGGCGAGGTCGCCTGCTTTGTCAGCGAGGAGACGCTGGCGCTCGCGCCGGTCGGGCAAGCCGGCGCGCAGAACCTCTTGCTGGCGCGCATCGTCGACGAGCAAGGCGCACCGCCGGCCGGCTGCGAGGAGTGCTCCGGCCCCAACGACTGCTCGGGTCAGATCTGCGAATTCGGGATCTGCAAGGACATCTCACCGTGACCGAAGCCAAGTCCGAAAAGAAGACTCCGCCCCGAGTCAACCAGCGCAAGCGTCGAGGCCACTCCGCACAGCAAGCCGAAGCCGAGGCGGCTGCGGCGGCGGTGGCTGCGAGTCAGCCCAAGCGCGCGGTCAAGAGCGTGCGCCAGCTCGACCCCGAGGCCTTTCGTCAGGTCGACCTGATGATCGGCTCGTTCGCGCAGCGTCGCTTCGGCAACATCATGCCCAAGGTCGCGGCCGGCTTCTTCGGCGCCGCGCGGGGCGACGAGCCCAACCATCCCGAGCTGCAGCAGGCGTTCGCGCTCTACTTCGTCTACGGCTATCGCGACGGCCAGGGCCTGCGCATCATCGACATGTTCGAGCGCTTCGGCCTCGAGCTCGACCGGGAGCAGAAGCGCGTGCTCGAGGCCTGCAAGCGCGCGCGCTTCGTGGTCTTCCAGCTCGAGCGCAACAACCCGGCCAACAAGCAGCTGCTCGGTATCGACATGCTGCGCGGGATCCCGATGACCGTGCTCGATCAAAACGCGTTCGACCGCACGACGCCGGGCGACGTGTTGATCGCGTACATGTTTCCGGTCGGGGATCTGTGGCGGCCGCTGGGGATGGCGACCAAGGTCGCGCGCGCGCGCGCAAACAACCTGCGTGCCGGGCTCGCGCAGCTCGCCAACGACCAGGGCTTTGCGCCGATGGAGCTGCCTGACCGCCGCCCCGCCCAGGTGTTCTGGGTCGCGTACCGCTCGGCCGAGTACAACATGCGGACGGCTTAGCGATACACTGGCTGTGTGATTGCGGACGCGGAGTTGCTCGAGGCTTGGCGCGGTGGCGACAAGCGGGCGGGCAAGCTGCTGTTCGAGCGTCACTACGACGCGGTCCATCGCTTCTTCCGCAACAAGGTCGGCTCCGATGCGCCCGATCTCGTGCAGAAGACCTTCCTCGGCTGTCTCGAGAGCGTCGAGCGCTACCGCGGCGAGGGCAGCTTCCGCAGCTGGTTGTTCGCGGTCGCGTTCCGGCAGCTGTGCAAGCACTACCGCGCGAAGGCCAGCGAGCGGGCGCGCTTCGACGTCGCGACGGTGAGCGTCTGCGACTTCGATCCGACCCCGAGCCGGATGCTGGCCGAGCGTCGTGAGCAGCGGCTGTTGCTCGAGGCGCTGCGGCGGATCCCGATGGAGCTGCAGGTCGCGCTGGAGCTGCACTACTGGGAGCAGATGTCCGACGCCGAGATCGCCCGCGCGCTGGAGATGCCGCTCGGGACCATGAAGAGTCGGATCCGTCGCGGTCGACAGCTGCTCGCCGAGCGCATGGCCGAGCTGGCGATCTCGCCGGGTGAGCTCGAGAGCACGCTCGGCAACCTCGAGCAGTGGGCCGAGCAGCTGCGCGGTTTGGCGCTGCACGGCCGGGCTGAGTGATCGGTCACCCCATCTGCGAGGTGGCGCAGAAAAATTTTGGCTGTGCTTAATCCATTGTGCGGAGCAGCGGTACAGCCGTGCGAGCGCAAGCTCCGGGTCGGCTCCGCCGGACCCGCCGAGGGGAACACCATGTCATCGCGTCGTCATTTTCAACCTTGTGCCTTCTTGCTCGTCGGGCTCGCGCTCGCGGGTTGTGTCGAGGGTGAGCTCGAGCTCGAAGCGAGCCTCGACGAACTCGCCGAGCCGGCGGCCGGTCTCGCGGACGAGCTCGCGAGCAACAACGAAGCCACGCCCTACAACGGCTACCCGGTCGTCGAGTGCTCGAGCCACAACGTAATCGGAGTGCTCGATGACGTCCGTGGTGCGCACTGCAGCATGCCGGGCGCGCCGTCGCTGCCGAACTGGCAGTGGCACACGATGTTCGAGGACTTCACGCCCGATCTCGACGCGTGGACCGAGACGCTCCCGCTCGGGCTCCGTCGCTACTGCATCTACGAGTACGTCGGTCCCGATGAGCCCAACCCGGAGGACTACAACGCGTTGTTCTCGGCCATCAACCAGTACCCGCACATGTCGCTCGACTCGGTCGCGCCCGACTGTCGCGGTGAGGTCGTGCAAGCGGGTGGGCTCAACGATCCGGCGGTCGCCGCCGAGCTCGCCCATGCATTTCACCAGGCGATCCAGTGGGTCCCCGGCCAGGTGCTGGCGCCGACCGAGCAGAACCGCAGGTACGCCGAGGTCGCGATCGTCGACACCGTCTCGCAGGCCGCTCACGACGATCCGCTGCTCGAGCCGGTCAACCAGCATGGCGAGTTCATGGGCGACATCGTGCGAGACATCGTCTGCGCCGATCCACCCGATCCCGACTGCGAGCAGGCGATCCGTTTTCACATCGCGATGCCCCGCGAGGAGCACGAGCAGGCCGACTGGGATCGCGGCGGCAACTTCGGCACCATGGGTGACTTTGCGATGTCGGTCGTGGCTGCGGTCGGTCACTGGCGCGAGGCTCGGCTCAACGATCCCGACGCGCCGCAGCGGCTGATCATCAGCGCGAGCCTGGGCTGGGTACCCGAGGCTCCGGTGACCTCGGATCCCAACCGTGGACCGGTCCGCGCGCTCGAGGAGGCGCTCTACTTCGCCGCGTGCAATGGCGCGATCGTGCTGGCCGCGGCCGGCAACACCAGTGACGCGGCGTGTGGCGAGGACGAGGTCGATCCGCTCGCGCCGGCCACCTACGAGCTCGTCCAGGCGCCGAGCGAGACCTGGTGTCTGCAGCAGGGCTACTGGGCGATCGACACCTTCAATTATCCGGTGTTCGGCTACGAGCGTCCGCTGGTCTACGCGATCGGTGGCCTCGATGGTCAGGATCGGCCGATCGCCAACGCGCGACCGAAGGGCATGCCCGCGCTGGCAGCCTATGCAGCGAACGCCACGGTCGAGACGGCGAACGGGTTCACCACGCCGCTGACCGGGACCTCGGTCTCGACCGCGGTCGTGGCCGGGATCGCCAGCTTGGTCTGGTCCTACGCGCCGGAGCTGACGCCCGACGAGATGATGCACTTGATCGCCTCGACGGCGTACGAGACCGAGCTCTCGGCGAACTTCGACTTCTGGCAGTCGCCCCGGGTGCGCCGAGCTTCGGTCTGCGCGGCGCTGGCCGATGCCTGCTCGATCTTGCCGGCCGGGCACTGCCCGACGCTCGCTTGCGATCCGCTCGCGCCGGCGCCTGCGGATGGGCATCTGGACGGGTACTTCACGGCGGTCGATGCTGCGCTCGCAGATCCGAGCAACGTGATCGACGAGTTCGACTCGAAAGGTGGGGTCGCGCCGATCTGCTTGCCGCCGAGCTGGGACGAGCAGATCGCTCCGCAGCCCGAGCACCCGGCGTGCCCGCACTGCATGATCGACGTGCCGGATGATCCGCAGCCGGAGAACGACGTGATCCGGATGAGCTTGGCGAGCGCCTACAAGGGCCAGGTGGTGGCAGCCAAGCTCGTCACTTACGACGCCGCCGGGACCGCGACGGTCGTCTCGTTCGACAGCGCCGTGGTCAACAGCCTCAACAGCGCGGCCGTCGACGTCACCAAGGTCAGGCTCGACGTTCCGGGGACGATCAAGGCGAGCCTGAGCTTCTCGATCGTGGACGGCTCCATCCAAGATGGGCCGGTTCCCGTGCGCACGTACTGAGTTCGGGGAGGAGACCTTCTCTTCATTTCCCAGCGGGCATGCGGCCGTGGTGGTGCTCGCACTCCGAAAACGCGGCAGCGGCCTCGTTGGGGGCTTCGCCAAGCTCGCGCACGCGCTGTTCGACGTCGAGGCAATGGATGGTCGCGCGGTCGAGCGCGGCAGCGAGTCGATCGGAGTCACTCGTGAGCCGATCGAGACGCCAAATCTTGGCGCTTCGATCCGCGGACGCCGTGACGAAGAAGCGTCCGGTGGAGCTGACCGCGACATCGGTGATCGGGTCGGAGTGGCCGGTGAGCACCAGCGGTGGATCTCCGCCAGTCAGCGACCAGACACGGACGGTGCGATCGTTGGACACTGTGAGCACGCGATCGGCGTCGATGAACTGCGCGTTCCAGACCCCTTCGGCGTGACCGGTGAGCACGGCCAGCACGCTACCGTCGCGGGTGTCCCAAACTCGCGCGCTGCCGTCGAGCGAGCCCGTGACCGCGCGTGCGCCCGTGCTGTCGAACGCCACCGACCAAACCGGCCGATTGTGGCCAGCCAAGACGATCGCGCTCGCAACGTTCGTGTCGGGCCACAAGCGCGCGGTGCCATCGTCGTGACCTGTCATCAGGATGCCCGTGCTGCTGCGGGTCAGCCCACGGATCTCACCGGCGTTGCCGTGCAGCACGGCACGACAGCTGCCGTCGTGCGGATCCCAGAGTCGCAGCGTGCCGTCGTAGGAGGCCGTGGCGATCGGTTGCCCTGCGTCGCCGAGATCGATGAGCGAGACCAACGCCTCGTGGCCGCTCAAGACCAGCAGCTCTTCGCCCGCGAGGCTGAAGA
>DATLLB010001075.1:0-4674 GCA_035538075.1 Enhygromyxa sp. | reverse complement strand
CCTGCGACCTCGCTGATCGCCGTGGCGACCACCAGCGCGAGCGAAGCCCAGCCGTGCGAGCGCGTGTGCGGGAGCCTCGGCGATTGCCTGCTCGCCGACGACGCCTACACGATCACCGCCGCCGGCGGCCTCGAGCTGCAGTGCCTCGATCTGTGCGTGCACTCGGCCGACGCCGCCCCGGCCAAGACCGAGTTCCTCGCCTGCGGCGCGCAGACCGAGTGCGGTCCGCTGCAGGCCTGCGCCGAGCAACACTGGACCGCCCTCGCGGCCGCCCGCGAGGGACCAGCCGTCGAGGGCGTGGTCGCTCCGGACGCCAATCCGTGCAAGCTCGGCTGCCGATGGCTGTACTCGTGCCTGTACTCGGGCGCGCCGCCAGGCGAAGCCGCCTTCGATCCCACGTTCGAGCAGCCGGCGACCGACTGCGTGAACCAGTGCGATCAGATGTCCGAGACCGACCAAGAGTACTTTCGCACTCTGTACGGGTGCCTGATCAACCGCTGCTCGACGCCCGACGGCGTCTATCAGTGCATCGAAGAGGCGATGTCCCGCCACAGCCACTGAGTTGGACATGCTGCGCATGTCCAACTCATCTAATCTTGATAGCGGGACCGTAGCCGGTCCCTCTCCCCCCAACATGATCATGGGTGGCCAAGCCACGTCGGGGGCCCCTCTCCCCCTGCCCGCCGCGTTCGCGGCGTTGGTTGTCGCGGTGACCGAACGTCGCCGTGGCCGAACCACGTCATCTTTACTCGGCAGCCACGCCACGCCGATTTTTTGCGACCGCGGACAGCACGTGCCACGGTCCGGACATGCAACTCGCCGCGCTCGAGTCCCGCATCGACGAGCTCGTCCTCGAACTCCGCCAGTACAACGGCCACCGCACGGTCTGGCTGAGCGAAGTCGGCGAGCTGATCCACTCGGAGCCCGACGACATGCTCGAGGTCCGCGGCTTCGCGTACATCACCACGATGTTCCGCCCGACCCGCGACGAGCTGACCTGCGCCGTCCTCAAGCACGTCCCGGTCGAGCTCGACGAGCCGATCCGCCGCGCAATGGCCCGCTGGGAACGTCCGAGCCTGGCAATCGAGAGCAGCCTCGCCCCGGCGATGTGAGACCGCGGCTGGGGCGAGTGCTGCGAAGCAAGCCTCAGCCCAGCGCTCGGACGGCCGCCTGCACGGCGTCGTAGTCCGGCTCCTGCGACGGCACGTCGGCGACCCACGCGTAGGCGATCTTGCCCTGCTTGTCGATCACGAACACCGAGCGCTTCGACGCGGTGTAGCCCGGCATCCCGGCGAAGTCGTCATGCGCGACCCCATACGCGCGCACGGCCTCGCGCGCGTAGTCGGACAGGATCGGGAAGTTCAGCTGGTTCTTCTCGGCGAACGCGTTGTTGGCAAACGGTGCGTCGACGCTGAGCCCGTAGACGGTCGCGTCGAGATCGTTGAACAGCGCGAGCGCGTCGCGGAAGGTGCAGAGCTCCTTCTCGCACACGCCCGTGAACGCGGCCGGGAAGAACGCGAGCACCACGTTCTTGCCGCGCTGCTCGGACAGCGTGACCTTCTCGCGCTTGTTGTTGAAAAGGGTGAAGTCGGGAGCGTCGGATCCGATGGCGGCCATGAGGGCGACACTTTAACCGTCGCGTCCCGAGGTCTCCAGCGGCCGCTCGACCCAACTCTCGCCTGTCTTGCGATCGCGCGTGAGAGTTCGATGCCCACGAGGGCCGCCGCGGGTAGCGTCGCTGGGCCCCTGCGTGATAAGCCGGTCGAGGCGCAAGCCCCTCCGCGCCCCGATCTACAGGAGATTCAAACATGGCAGACCTCAAGGGAAGCAAGACCGAGGACAACCTCAAGGCCGCGTTCGCCGGCGAATCGCAGGCCAACCGCCGCTACCTCTACTTCGCGAAGATCGCCGACGTCGAAGGCTACCCCGAGATCGCCGGCAACTTCCGCGACACCGCCGAGGGCGAGACCGGGCATGCGCACGGCCACCTCGACTACCTCAAGCGCGTCGGCGACCCTGCCACCGGGCTGCCGATCGGCGACACCGAGAGCAACCTCAAGGCCGGCCTCGCGGGCGAGACCCACGAGTACACGGACATGTATCCCGGCATGGCTCGCACCGCTCGTGAAGAAGGCTTCGGCGAGATCGCCGACTGGTTCGAGACCCTCGCCAAGGCCGAAAAGTCGCACGCCGGGCGCTTCCAGAAACTCTTGGACGAGCACTTCTGATTCGCTCGATGAGCACCGCGAGACGGCCGCCCCAAACCGGGCGGCCGTTTTGTTTCGGCTCACTCGCTGTACTAACTTCGACCACGCCGCGAGTCCCATGGCCGACCCGACCAACATCTCGTACAAGCCGACCGACGGCCTGACCTACGACCCCAACGATCCCCATTACTGGGATCACCACGCCCTCGACAAGGAGGTCGTGCGGGTGTTCGAGGTCTGTCACGGCTGTCGGATGTGCTTCAAGTTCTGCGACTCGTTCCCGAACCTGTTCGATCTGCTCGACAACAAGTACGACGGCGACGTCACGCGCCTGACCTCAGACGACAAGCATCGGGTCATGGACGCGTGCTTTCAGTGCAAGCTGTGCGAGGTCCAGTGCCCGTACACGCCGCGTGACAACCACGAATTCCAGCTCGACTTCCCCAAGCTCGTGCACCGCTATCAGGCCCAGCGGGCGCGGTCCGAGGGCAAGACGCTGCGCGACATGGCCCTGACCGATCCCGATCGCACCGCCGCGCTCGCGCGCGCGAGCTTGGGGCTGGTCAACACCATGAACCGCGTCGGGCTGCACCGCTGGTTCCTCGAGAAGGTCGTCGGCATCCACCGCGACAAGCAGCTGCCCGACTTCGCCGCGGAGACCTTCGATCGCTGGGCGACGCAGACCGGCCGCGCCGGCTCGCACCCCGGCGGCGAGGTCTTGCTGTTCCAGACCTGCTACGTGCAGCACAACGAGCCGCAGATCGGTAAGGACACCGTCGAGGTGTTCGAGCAAAACGGCGTCGATGTCCGCTGCACTCGCGACCTGCGTTGCTGCGGGATGCCGGCCTGGGAGCGCGGCGACCTCGACGGCGTGCGCGCGAAGATCCACCACAACCTCGACATCCTCGAGCCGTGGGTCGACGCCGGGGCCAAGGTCGTCGCGATCAATCCGACCTGCTCGATGATGCTGCGCCGCGAGTGGCCCGAGCTGGTCGAGCGTCCGCATCGCGAGCGCGCGCAGAAGATCGCCAATGCGGTCCGTGATCCCAGCGAGTACCTGTGGGGCATTCGCAACGAGGAGCGCTTCAACACCGCGCTGGCCAGCAAGCCGGAAGCGGAGAGCTTCGCCTACCACGTGCCCTGTCACCTGCGCGCGCAGGCGGTCGGCTTCAAGGGCCGCGATCTCATGCGCAAGCTGCTGGGCGTCAAGCCCGAGACCGTGATGGAGTGCTGCGGCCACGACGGCACCAACGCGATGAAGGTCGAGGGCTTCGAGTACTCCAAGCGCGTCGGCAACAAGGCCTTCGAGCAGATGCAGGAGGCCAAGACCAAGCTGTGGGCGACCGACTGTCCGCTCGCGGCCGTGCAGTTCGAGCAGCACGCGGGCGTGAAGCCGATGCATCCGATGTCGATCCTCGCCCGGGCCTACCGCGGCGACAGCTTCGACCCGAAGGCTCCGGTCAGTGACGGCAAGAAGCGTCTGCCGATCGTCGGCGAAGCCAAGCAGGAGAACGCCAAATCATGAAGCCGGTCCAGCGCCACGAGATCCTCGACTACGTGACCTACGGCGAGCAGCGCGAGGCGATCCGCGGCCGCGTGCTCGAGGCCAAGCGGCTGCGGAGGATCATCCTCGGCGAGCCCTTCGCGTTCTTGTTCGAGAACCACGAGACCGTCCGCTACCAGATCCTCGAGATGGTCCGCGTCGAGCAGATCGTCAAGGAGGCCGACATCCTGCACGAGATCGACACCTACAACGAGCTGCTCGGCCGCGGCGGCTCGCTGTGCGCGTGCCTGCTGATCGGCATCGAGGACGAGCGCGAGCGAGCCGAGAAGCTGCGCGCGTGGGTCGGCCTGCTCGAGCACGTCTACGCGCGACTCGACGACGGCACGCGGATCGTGCCCAAGTGGGACCCGCGGCAGGTCGGCGAGCAGCGGCTGAGCTCGGTCCAGTACTTGACCTTCGAGCTGGGTGGGCGCGCTCCGGTCGCGATCGGCGTCGACTGGCCGGAGCAGGGCCTGGTGATCGAGACCGCGCTGACCGAAGAGCAGCGCGCTGCCCTCCAGGCTGACCTCGACGAAGGCGACTAGGTCGAGCCGCGCAAAGCGCGGTTTCTGCTGAGAAGCCCCGAGACGTTGTTCCTGGGCCGGAATTTTTTGAGCGACACCCTCGGGGGGGTCGCCCTTCCTTAATCGATTTATGTCGACCACCCCCCCGGGGGTCGCCGCTCAGAAATTTTTCTCTGTCGGCCGACCCCCCACCGGGCGCGGACGAGAGAAATTTTTCTGTCGGCCAACCCCTCCTAGCAACCAAGCCAGAGAAATTTCTTTGTCGACCAACCCCTCCTAGCAACCAAGCCATAAAAATTTCTTTGTCGACCAACCCCTCCTAGCAACCAAGCTATGAAATCTTTTCATAGCAAGCACCCCCCTGGGGGTGTTGTCGGGTAGCTCGATCCATGGGGAGGAC
>DATLLB010001074.1:0-3289 GCA_035538075.1 Enhygromyxa sp. | reverse complement strand
GGGCTGACCCGATCGAGGTTGCGCTCACCGAGCTGACCGCGAGCAACTCCGACAGCTTGACCCGCGCGACCGACTACCTGCGTGGGCAGTCCGGCAAGCGCATCCGGCCGCTGGTCACGATCGCCGCCGCGCAGGCGTGCGGTGGCGATGCTCGCCGCGCGCTGCCGATCGCCGCGGCGATCGAGTGGCTGCACCAGGGCACGCTGGTGCTCGACGACATCATCGACGAAGCCGAGCTGCGACGCGGCCACTCGGCCTTGCACGCGGCGACCTCGGCTTCGTTCGCGACGGGCGTGGCCGCGTTCGTGTTCGCGCGAGTGGTGCGGTGCAGCCACGGCATGCACCCGGACATTCGTCGGCAGGTGGTTCGCGCCGCGATCGCGCTGGCCGAGGGCGAGCGGCTCGAGCTGCGTCACACCCATGATCTCGGGCTCACGCTCACGCGCTACTACGAGATCATCGAGGCCAAGACCGCCCGGCTGTTCGCCTGTGCGGCCGCGGTCGGTGGGCTGGCGGTCGAGGCTCCGCGCAGGCAGGTCGGCGCGCTGCTCCGCTTCGGCCGCGAGCTCGGGCTCGCGTTTCAGATCATCGACGATCTGCTCGACTACGAGGGTGACGCGGCCTCGCTCGGCAAGCGGCCGGGCACCGACCTGCGCGCGGGCAAGCTGACGCTGCCGCTGTTGCTGCTGCGCGAGCAGATCGATCCTCTAGAGGATGTGCGCCTGCTGGCGGCGCTCGGCCGCGACGACGAGCTCGCGTGGGTGCAAGCCCTGCTGGCGAAGTACGGCGTCGCGAGTCGCTGCCGAGCTCGCGCGGCCACCCACCTCGAGCGGGCGATCGCGGCCGTCGACGCGCTGCCGAGCACCGCCGCAAGGACGTCGCTGATCGAGCTCGCGCGCGAGCTCGGACAGCGTCACCACTGAGAAGACCCATGGAAGATCTCCAAGCACGAGTCGCCATCATCACGGGTGCCGCCAACGGGATCGGTCGGGCCACCGCCGAGACCTTCGCTCGCGCGGGCTATCACGTCGCCGCGTGGGATCTCGACGAGCAGGCCGGCGCGGAGCTGATCGCCGCGATCGCGGCCGCGGGCGGATCGGCCGAGTTCGCCCGCGTCGACGTGCGCAGCAGCGAGTCGGTCGCGACCGCCGTCGCCCACTTGATCGAGCAGCGCGATCGCATCGACGTGCTGATCAACAACGCCGGCATCCTCCGCGACGCGCTGCTGGTCAAGGTCAAGCACGGCGAGCTGATCGCGAGCATGAGCGACACGCAGTTCGACGCGGTCATCGACGTCAACCTCAAGGGCGTGTTCGTCTGTGCCCGCGCGGTCGCACCGCACATGATCGCTCGGGGCTACGGCCGCATCGTGAATGCCTCGTCGGTGGTCGGCCTGTACGGCAACTTCGGCCAGACCAACTACGTCGCGGCCAAATCAGGCGTAATCGGCATGACCAAAGTTTGGGCGCGCGAGCTGGGCAGGCATGGCATTACCGTCAATGCCGTTGCACCAGGGTTCATCGCGACGGGCATGGTCGAGCAGATGCCCCCGCGAGCGCTCTCCGACATGGTGTCTCGGACCCCCGTTGGGCGCATTGGCGAGCCGTTCGACATCGCGCGTGCCTATCTCTTCCTGGCCGACCCGGCGTCGAGCTTCATCAACGGCACGGTCTTGAGCGTCGACGGTGGGATGATCGTTGGAAGCTGAGCGCCCCCTGTGTGCAGAATCACTCTGCTCTTTCGTGCCAATCGGTTCGAGCTTGTTGACCGCGGCGGTGAGGTCTTGAGAATCACCTCCTCGGTCGCCCACGTGCCGTAGCGTCCTGTCGCGACCACCACCTTCGCAAGAGAGACCCAACGAGATGCTTCGAAAAATCAATACCGTCATGATGCTCGCCCTGCTCGCCCTCCCCCTGTCCGTGGGCGGCTGCGAGAAGAAGAACAAGGGTGAGGAGACCACGAATCCCGACGAGGCCGAGGGTGGCGATCCGCTCGAAGAGCTGAAGGCCATTCCCGATCGCATCCAGGCCGAGATCGACGGCTTGCTCAAGCCCATCGACGACGCCGAGAAGCTGATGGCCGACATCGAGACCATCCCCTCGCGCTACTCGCTTAGCGCCGAGGACTTCAAGGGCATGGTCCAGGCCAACTTCGCCGTGACCGAAGAGGGCGCCGAGATCCAGCTCAGCGCCGATCTGTCGATCGCCGAGGATGCGCAGGCCGAGCTGAAGGCGACCATCCAGCAGCTCAAGGACATCAAGGTCGCGCTCGAGACCACGCCCGATCGCGTCGTCGTCGCGACTGACAACATCGTCAAGATCGGCGCCGACGCGGTTGCGCTGGCTGCCGAGGTGATCCCGAGCCTGACCGCCAAGGCCAAGGTCGCGATGGGCGAGAAGAAGGCCGAGATCGAGGCGCAGATCGCCGAGGTCACCGCGCTCAAGGACCAGATCCCGCAGCTGGTCGAGGACGCCAAGTCCAAGGTCACCGAGATCCCGGCCAAGGCCGCCGAGGTCGGTGCCAACTTCACCGCCAGCTTCGCTGCTGGTGCCGCCGCTGGTGGCTGAGAGCTCCTTTCACTCCTGATCCCGAAGGCCCGCCACATCCGTGGCGGGCCTTCGTTTTGGTACGCTGACGACCTCGATGCCGCAGGTCAGCGTCAGCTCGATCGGCAAGCGCGTGGCGCTGTGGCTGCTGAGCATGACCGTGATCCTGGGCTTCTACGGGCTCGGCAAGCTCGGCGCGCACGCCTTCGGTGCCACCGTCTTGCCGCTCGGTCCGATCGATCGCGCGATCCCGTTCGTGCCGTGGACGGTGTGGCTCTACGGCACCATCACCTGGGTGTGCCTCGGCGCGTGGCTGACCGTGCCGAGCCGGGCCGCAGGCGCGCGTCTGCTCGCGAGCATCAGCATCGCGGCGATCACCTGCTCGATCGTGTTCGTGCTGTTCCCGACCAGCTTTCCGCGCGAGCTCTACCCGCTCGAGTCGCTCGACAGCGCGAGCCTGCGCGAGCTCTCGCGCCTGCGAGCGGCCGACAGCCCGAGCAACTGCCTGCCATCGCTGCACGTCGCGCTCGCGTGGGGCATCGCGCTGAGCTGGGCCGGCAACTTCCGCGAGCGACGACTCGTGCAGGCGGCCGCGATCGCGTGGGCGCTGATCATCAGCGTCACCACGATCACCACCAAGCAGCACTTCGTCGTCGACGTGCCGAGCGGCGCCGCGGTCGGTGTGTTCGCGTGGTGGTCGGCTCGCAAGCTGGTCCCCGGTGAGACCTCGACGCCCGCATGGA
>DATLLB010001073.1:0-2461 GCA_035538075.1 Enhygromyxa sp. | reverse complement strand
CGAGGCGCTCGAGGCCCGCGTCGAGGCGCTCGAAGCTCGCCTGCTCACCCAGGAGCAGGCGCCGCCCAAGCCGCGCCCGAAGCCGCGTGGCCGCTTCATCCACTACGGCCTCGCGCGTCCCGATCTGCCGCCGACGTCGGTCGGCTTCGGCCCCTCGCAGGGCGTGACCGAGTACGGCGTGCGGCTCTCGGGCTATGTGCAGGCGCAGTACCAGTGGAGTCAGCTCTCCGAGGATCAGCTCGGCCAGGGCGGCGTGGTGCTCAACCGCAACCGCTTCATGGTCCGCCGCGCTCGCATTCGCGTGACCGGAAATTGGCGCTGGGCCGCGTTCGACTTCGAGCTCGACGGCAGCACCACACGTGGGCCCTTCGTCGGCGTTCGTCAGGCCAACGCCAGCTTCGTGTGGCGCAACCCGGACGCCGCACGGCCGCCGTTCGTGATGATCACCGCCGGGCTCACCAACATCCCGTTCGGGCACGAGCTGCGCGTCGGTCAGCGCGAGCTGCCGTTCATGGAGCGCAGCGCAGGTTCGTTGGCGTTCTTCCCGGGACCGATCGACGTGGGCGTGCGGTTGCGCGGAGGTGTGGGGCCGTTCCGCTATGACCTCGCGGTGATGGGCGGTACGCCGATCGACGACCGCGCCGACGGTCCCGGGGCGATCGATCCGACCGCGAAACCAGACGGCGCGGGTCGTCTGGGCTTCGAGGTGACGCCCGGCAAGCTTGCGATCGGCGGCGGCGTGTCGGGGCTGATCGGCACCGGCTTTCATGCGGGGCAGGACGCCGAGAAGTCGCGGATCGAGTGGATCGACTTCAACGAGAACGGCGTGCTCAACAGCGGCGAGACCGTGGCGGTTCCCGGTCGCGCGGCCACGCCGTCGCTGAACTTTCGCCACTGGGCGGTCGGGGCCGATCTGCAGCTGGCGATTCGGTCGAAGGCCGGATGGACCGAGCTCGCGGGCGAGCTCACGCTGGCCAGCAACCTCGATCGCGACTTTCTGGTCGCCGATCCAATCGCCTACGGGGCCGACCTGCGCGAGATCCAGGTCTACGGCTATTTCGTGCAGGAGCTGTTTGGTTGGGCGCTGCTCGGCGCCCGCTACGATTTTTACGATCCCAACACCGACCTGCTCGATCGTCGGCGGGGCCTGTTCGTGCCGGCCAACGCCGGCATGCACACGCTCTCGCCGATGGCCGGCGTGCTGCTGGCGAGCAGGTCCGACCCGAGCTTTCGTGCGCGGATCGTCTTTCAGTACGACGCGATCTGGGATCGGCTCGGGCGTGACGAGCGGGGCGTGCCCGCCAACTTGCGCAACGACCAGCTCACGGTCCGCGTGCAGGGGGAGTTTTGACGATGCGAACGGCGTACTTGGTCACGCTCGCGCTGCTGAGCGGCTGCACCGGTGAGGTCGACTCGCTGCTCGGCTTGCTCGAGCCGCTGCGAGTGGTTGGCGGTAATTTTCATGCGGGCGCGTTGCCGACGACCACCGACGGCCCCGAGGTCACCTCGATCGAGACCGCCAGCGGGTTGGTGCTGGTCGGCGAGCGCGATCGCCTGCTGATCGGCCGCACGACCGCCGACGCCTACGCGATCGGCCTGCGCTTCGCCGAGCTCGGTACCGGCTGGTGGACGGTCCCCGTCCAGGATCTCGATCCGATGTTTCCCGGCCAGCGCGACTTCTCGCTGCGCTTCGACACGGGCGGCAGCCTGCCACCTGGCCTGCAGACGTTGAACCTCGCGGCGATCGATCAGCAGGGCCGTCGCGGTCCGCTGTTCGATCTCGAGGTCTGCGTGCGCGACGAGCTGCTGCCCGACAACCTCAATCACTGCGACCCCGAGCTGCCGCCGCCAGCGTTGGTGGTCGCGCTCGAGTGGGATCGCGACGTCGATCTCGATCTCGTGATCGACACACCCAGCGGCAAGCGCATCAGCGCGAAGACGCCGAGCTCGTACCCGAGCGAGAGCGGCATGCCGGTGCCGGACGAGGCGCTCGCCGATCCGACCGTGGGCCGGCTGTACCGGGACTCGAACGCAGCCTGCGTGCTCGACGGTCGCAACGCCGAGGCCGTGGTCTGGCAGGAGCCGCCGAGCGAGACCGGCACGTACTTGATCCACGCCGATCTGTTCGACGCCTGCGGCGAGGCCGGCTCGTCGCTGGTCGCGGTGGTCTATCGGCGAGCACAGCGAGACGACGGGAGCTGGACGCTGCGCGAGACCGATCGGGTCGCCGCCGCAGTGTTCGACATTCAAGCCAGCGGCGGCGCAGGTACGCCGCTCTACCTGATGGCCTTCGAGATCGAGGACTGACGACGATGACGCTCGTGGATCAACTTGTTGAAGTCGCCCTGCTGGGCGCGACGTGGGTCTTGTACCTGCTGTTTGGGCTCTCGCTGCTCGCGTTCGCGGCGATGTTCGAGCGCGCGTGGTTCTTTCGACGCAACCGCCGGGCCGGCGAGGTGCT
>DATLLB010001072.1:0-5896 GCA_035538075.1 Enhygromyxa sp. | reverse complement strand
GCGACGGCGACGGCGACGAGACCGATACCGGGGAGAGCACGACCGGTGACGGCGACGGCGAGCCGATCTTGCTGGACATGGGCATGATGATCGACATCTGCCCGGCCATCGACGGCCAGGACGACTGCCAGCTGTGCGCGGCCCAGAGCTGCTGCTTCCCCGGCGCGGAGACCTGCTTTCAGAACGGCACGGACTGCAAGTGCATCCTCGACTGCATGAACCAGCAGATGGGCGGCTTGATGACGTGCGGGACCATCTGCGAGGCCGACCCCAACAACGTCGAGCTGGTCGAGCAGTTCGCCCCGTGCATGGAGTTCAGCTGCGACAACCTGTGCGGCTGATTGCGGCTGTTATAGATTCTCCGCGATGGCCGACGACACGCAGCCGCTCGCGCGCGGGAGCGGCTCCACCGGACCGCGACTCGCCAGCGAGCTCGCGCGCGGCGACGTGATCGGCGGACGCTGGCGACTCGAGGAATTCCTGACCAGCGGCGGCATGGGCCGGGTCTGGCGAGCCACCGATCTGCGGCTCGCCGAGTCGGTCGCGATCAAGGTCATGGACCCGGCCCTGATCGAGACCGAGAACGCACGCGCTCGGTTCATGCGCGAGGCTCAGGCGGCGGCCAAGCTGCGCGGGCCCAACGTGGTCGCGGTGCTCGACTTCGACGTCGACGAGCAGAGACGGGTGCCGTACATGGCCATGGAGCTGCTGCGCGGCGAAGACCTCGCGCGCCGGCTCAGCCGCGGCCCGATCGGTTACCTGCCCACCGTGGCCGTGATCGCCGACGTGTGCGCGGCGATCGGTCGCGCGCATCGGCTGCAGATCGTCCATCGCGATCTCAAGCCAGCCAACGTGTTCCTGGTCGACGACGACGGCGGCGGCCCGATCGCCAAGGTGCTCGACTTCGGCATCGTCAAGCTCGGCCTCGATCTCGTCAGCGACGAGAGCCACCCGCTGACCCGCAGCGGCGCGGTGCTCGGGACCCTGCGCTACATGAGCCCCGAGCAGCTCGACAACGCCCAGGCTGTCGATCAGCGCGCGGATCTGTGGTCGATCGCGGTCATCACCTACGAGTGCCTGACCGGGCGCCGGCCCTTCGACGGAGCCACGTTGGGGCCGCTGATCACCGCGGTGCGCAGCTGCAGCGCGCCCGCGCCGTCCAGCATCGCCGAGGTCCCGCGCGGCTTCGATGCGTGGTTTACCCGCGCGACCCACCGCGATCTCAACCAGCGCTTCTCGGCCGCCGACGAATTGATCGACGCGCTGCGTGGCCTCGGCGAGCGCAAGACCACCCGCAGCCCGGCCGCGCGCGCCCGCGATGAGCCGCCGCGCGAGCGCGAGGTCGGCCAGGTCCCGCTCGAGAGCTGGGCCTCGGACGCCAACCAGATCGACATCCGTGCGCTCGAGGACATCACCTTCAAGAACTCGGTCGTCCACGAATTCCTCGACAGCAACAACAAGCACTTCGTCTCGGGCAGCAAGGGCCTCGGCAAGACCCTGCTGCTGACCTACAAGCGCTTCTTGCTGAGCGAGCAGTATCAGACCGGCGCGGTCAAGTTCGTGCCCGAAGGTCGGCCTTACCTCGACATGATGGGCGACCTGCCGAGCATGTCGCAGGCCGGCATCGACCTGATGTCGGCGCTCGATCGCTGCAAGCGGATCTGGGGCTTCGGCTTTCGACTCTCGGCCGTCTCGCACCACCCGAGCCTGATCACCGCGGTCGACAGCGAGGATCTGCAGCGCTTCCCTCGGCGGCTGCGAGCGCTGCTCGAGGGTCGCCAGGCCGAGCCGACCATGGTCGTCAAGGAGCTGCTCTCGCTCTCGGTCGGGCAGATCAACCGGGTGATCGACGAGACCGAGAACTTCCTCGAGCACAAGATCCGCTCGTTCCACAGCGGCATGTTCATGTTCGTGGACAAGCTCGATCAGGCCCTGCGCCAGCTCCCGCGCGCGGCGTGGGTGCACATGCAGGCCGGCATGATCGAGGCCGCCTGGGACCTGATGAACACCAACCGCCACATCAAGATCTTCGCGACGATCCGCGAAGAGGCGTTCGCCAGCTACCAGTCCGACATCAAGACCAACCTGTTCGGCGCGACCTCGACGCTGCGCTACTCGAAGCACGACCTACGCGAGCTGCTCGAGAAGCTGACCTTCTTCTACGAGAAGCTGCCGCTGCGCGACTTCGTGATCCTCGACGTGGTCTCGACCACGCGCGGGATCCAGAGCGAGGCCGCGTTCGACTTCATGGCCCGGCACACGCTCGGGCGCCCGCGCGACTTGGTGATCGTCGCGTCCGAGATCAGCCGCAACCGTCGCTCGCTCGACGAGCGCTCGTTCAAGCGCATCGTGCAGGAGACCAGCGCGAGCATGCTGGTCGCCAACGTGTTCGACGAGATGCGCGTGTTCCTGGAGGTGCTGTGCGATCGTGACCAACGCACGCGCTTCTTGGCCACGCTGCCCTACAACGTGCTGACCCACGCCGAGGTCGTCGATCTCTGGTGTCGCTTCCACGGCGTCGATCGCGAGTACTACGAGCTGCACGGCCACGACGCCGCCGAGGCCTACCACCCGTTTCGCGAGCTCTACGACTGCGGCCTGCTCGGCGTGGTCGTGCGCGATCCCGGCAGCGGTCGTCGAGTGCAGCGCTTTCGTCAGCCGCACGACGCGGTCGCCGGCTCGCAGCGGCAGCTGCCGCGCTCGCGCGAGTATCTCTTGCACCCGGCGCTCGAGGCCTTGGTCGTGCGCCTGACCGCGGGCGGCAGCTTCACCGCGTTTCGCCACGTGGTCATCGGTCACGGCGAGCCGTGGCCGCGTCACTACGGTCCGATCGTCGAGGTCCAGCGCGAGCTCGCGCGGCGAGCCGATCGCTTCGACGAAGACACCGAGGACGCGGTGTTCGAGCTGCTCGCTCGGCTCGACGGCGAGCTCGCGATCGGCCAGCCGTTCGAGGACGCGCGCAAGGCTATCGCTCGCAGCGCGGCGTTCGTGCGCCTGACCGCCCGGCTCGAGCGGCTCGGCGCCGACGAGCTGCACCTCGCCCTGTTGGAGCTGTTCTCACCCGATCCCGAGCGCAGCAGCAGCTCGATGGCGATCGTCGAGACCGGCGCGACCACGGAGCCGCAGTGGGCCGCGAGCGGTCGCGCCGACGTGGCCATGCTGTTGGTCGACATCGTCAAGTCCACGCGCATGCTGGTCGAGCGCGGCGACACCCACTTCGTCGAGCAGCTTCGAGCCATGCGCGAGGCCCTGCGCCTCGATGACCCGCAGCTCGGGCCGCGCCTGGTCAAGGGCACGGGCGACGGCTACCTCGCTGTCTACGACACCGTCAGCACCGCCCTCGAGGCCGCGCGCCGACTCCGGCGCGAGGTCGATGCACTGGGCCTGCGCTTGGTCATCCACCGCGGCCGCGTGCGAGTCGGCAGCGAGGACGTGTTCGGCTCCGAGGTGCATCGCCTGTTTCGCCTGGAGTCGCTCGGCGAGGAGGCGCGCGTGGGCGGTCGCACCGAGGAGACGCTGCCCGTGATCGGCCGCGTCCTGCTGTCTCGCTCCGCACTCGGCGAGCTGCCCGCCGAGCAGCGGGTCCAGTTCGTGCGCGTCGGTGCCTTCGAGCTGCAGGGCTTCGACGAGCCCGAAGAAGTCTGGGTCGAGCTGCAGTCGTAGCGGCATCTAGGCGCCACACTCGAGACTGAAGACAACTGTGGTGGTTGGGGGCGATCGCCACCGGCGCCTCGGGGGCGGCACCAACGGTCGCACCTTCGGACAGGAGCGCCTACAACGCACCTCGGTGTTCCTACGGCCGCACAAACGCTGTTTGGTTCGTCTGCGCACGAAAGAAACCATCGATACCCCTTGCTATCCATCGACAGCTCTCTACGAACTACGTGCAACCAGCTTCACGAAGCAAATCGGAGATTGGCGGTGACGGGCGCCGGCCGAGATGCCGCTGAGGCAAACTGGAAAGGCACATTGATGGCTGACGAATATGGAGAATCGAGGTCCAAGCGAGCCGACCCGCAATTGCGACGGCGCGCCGCGATCCTCGATCTCGACGAGCTGATGCTCCTGCGCAGCATTCATGGCAAGCTCGACGCCAGCCGCACGGGCCAACGCGAACGCGCAGCCACCAGCGTGGGCCCGCTCATTTGCTGACTTTGACTATCGACATTTTCTTGGCCTATGACGTGACCAGCCTCGAGTTTACCCGCCATGTGATTCCGGGTTGGGCACGCCTCTTCCTTCTCCATGGATTGATCTTGCGTTTTATCTATATTGCTTTTCCTCCGCTCGGAGCTCTTCGCCGGCGTCCTGCTTTCGACGACGGCCGGCGAAGCGCCCCCGGCGGAGATTCTTGTTAACTGCCAGGTCCAATCATGCGATTGACTCATCGAGCGATTGAGGCGCTCCGGCGCGAACGGGGGCGCTCGATCAATTTGTTCATCACCGATCGTTGCCAGGTCGGCTGTGCCCATTGTAGCGTCGATTCCCGGGCGGACAGCCCGACGATCGCCGACTTCGAGCTATTCGAACGAATTCTCGATTGGATCGCCGCGCAGCCCGATCTCGAGGTCGTCACGATCACCGGCGGCGAGCCGTTCATCGAGCGCCGCGGGCTCGCGCTCACGACCCGCCGACTCGGCGCCGCCGGCAAGGTGCTGGCCGTCTCCACCAGCGGCGTGTGGGCGGCAGGGGCCCGCGTGCCGGCCTGGATTCACGACGTGCTGGCGCGCTGCGATTGTGTGTACCTGAGCACCGACGCCTACCACGCCGAGTGCATCGACGATGCCAGCTTGGTCAACGCCGCCCGCGAGATCGCGGCTGCCGAGGCCTGGCTGGTGCTGCAGGTGCTCGATCAGGAGTCCGCGCGCGAACACGCGGCAGAATTGCTCAATCGAGCGTTTGGCGGGCGCTGGGATCAGCACGCCGAGATCAACGTCGTGCCGCCGCTGCGCCACGGCCGGGGCACCACGCTCTTTCAATTGGGCGTGCCGACCGAGGTCGCGTCCTTTGGTCCGTGCCCGCTCGTGCGCTCGCCGGTGATCCGCTACGACGGACGCATCTCGGCCTGCGGCAACGATGACGTGATCATGGGCCTCGGCCCCGCGCGCCTGCGTCGACACGCGAGCGCTCCCGCCGAGCTCGACGACGCCAGCGCGGCCCTGCAAGCCGATCCGCTCTTGCGGGTAATTGGCGGCTGTGGATTTGCCGTGCTGACCCAGCACGCCAAACTACGAGATCTCGCGAGCCAACGATTCTCGAGCAACTGCGATTTGTGCTGGAAGGCGCTCGAGCGCATGCCTGCCGGCAGCGATCCCGAGCTCGACGCGCTGGCAGCCCTGATCGACAAGGACCAATGAGTTGACCATGGACACCGTCAGCCAACGTCTTCGTGCCAAGCTCGATGTCGCCGCCCCGGTGTTCGCTGCCATGGCCGAGCGCCTGTGGTCCAGCCCGCGCGTGCGCGAGATCTATCCGGTCTATCTCGCGACCATGCACATGGTCGCCCGCGCAGCCGTCCCGCTCCTGCAGGCCGCGTTGAACCGCGCCGAAGCGCAGGCCAAGCATGATCCGCTCGCGGCCGCGTTCGCCGATTTTCTGCCGGGTCACATCGAGCGCGCGCTCGGCCGTGACACGCGGCTGCTCGACGATCTGGCCGCGACCGGAGCGGACCCGGAGATTCCGCTACAGGCGATTCCCTCGCCGCGGGTCGCGAGCCTGGTCGGCGCGCATTATTACTGGGTGTATCATCACCACCCGATCGCCCTGCTCGGGTACATCGTGGCGATCGAGAGCCATCCGCCTGCGCCTGGATTCGTCGATCGACTGCGCGCGCAGACCTGCTTTCCCGAGGCCGCCTATCGGACCCTCGCGCAGCGCGAGCGGCTGGACTCGGGGC
>DATLLB010001071.1:0-3406 GCA_035538075.1 Enhygromyxa sp. | reverse complement strand
GATCAGGAAGTCGACGTCGGCGAGCCCGAGCTTGGCGTCGGTGAGCGCCCCGTCGACGCAGCGGCGGAAGTAGGCCTCGGAGGTGTCGCGAATCTGTCGACCCGCATTCTGTCGATCCGCGCGGATCCGCAGCGTCGGCGCGCCGTCGATCAGCACCTGCTCGTACGCGAACGCGCCGCAGGTCTCGTCGGTCGGGATCGTGCAGGCGCCCAGGATCCCGCTGGTCTCGCTCGGCTCGACCACGAACGCGGCCGCGCCGTCGCCCAGGAACCATGAGAAGGAGTCGCCCAGCTCGACGTCGCGCGTGTAGGTGCAGCAGACGATCACGAGGATTCGCCGATAGCGGCCCGCTCGCACGAGATCGCTGGCGAGGTGAAAGCCGACCACCGCCGACGAGCACGCAGTCTCGAAGTTGATCGCTGGCGCCCGCACGCCGAGCTCGCGCAGCAAGAACGCCGCGTCGCCCACGATCAGGCTGTCGGGTCGCAGCGCCGCGACCATGACCAGATCGACGCTCGCCGGATCGATGTCGGCAGCCGCGAGCGCGCTGCGGGCGGCCGCGAGCTGCAGCTGCCGCGCCGTCATGCCCGGGCTCATCACCCGTCGCTCGACGGTCCCGCGGAATGGATCGGCCAGATAATTGGCCACCGCGCGGTCGTAGGCGCTCTGCTGACCGTCGCCGAAATCCGCCCAGATCTTGGCGAGCGTGGCGTCGCGCGCGTTGGCGACGAGCTCGGGGTAGTGGTCGTCCCACCACGCGTTGCTGCGCACTTGCTTGGGAAAGGCGGTCGCGAGCGCCGTGATCGTACCGGAGATGGAGAATGCGTGATTGTTCATGGTCAACTGGCCTTCGCTTGGTTGTCGATGCTGCGGATGCGCGCGCCAAAGGGCGCGGGCTCATCGGGGTCGATCATCACGTCGAGCACACAGGGCCCGCGCGCCCGCACGGCCCGCTCGAGCGCCGTGAGCAGCTGCTGCTCAGATTCCACGCGCTCGCCCTTGGCCCCGAACGCGCGCGCGAGGGCGACGAAATCGACGGGCGGCACGTCCATGCCGGGATCGACGTGGCCGCGCGCGCGCAGGCCCTGGTGGACCATCCCGTAGCGCGCGTCGTTGAGCACGATCCAGGTGACCGACGCGTCCAATTGCACGGCCGTGCTGATCTCGTTCTGCATCACGAACGCCCCGTCCCCGACCACCGCGATCGCTCGGCGACCGCCGGCCAGGGCCGCGCCGATGGCCCCGGCGCTGATGTGGCCCATTGGGCAGAACAGCCCCGCCTGGCGATAGCGGTGGGGCTCGGAGAAGCGCAGACAATTGCTGGTCCACGCGAATGCGTTGCCCGACTCGGCCATGACCAGGGCGTCGGAATCCTCGACCACCCTCGCCTGCAGGCACTGCATCAAATATTGCGGTCTGACCCGCGCGCTCGGACGTGGGTCGAGCAGCGCCGGCTGCGGTCGCGGCTCGACCCGAATGGGCCCGGGTCGCGTCTCGAGCCCGGCCAGCAGGCGCTCGACGAATTGTCCGATCTCCGCCTGGACCGCGAGGGTCTCGATCTGTGGGAATGCGCTGCCCGGCACCCGCGGGTCGAGGTCGACGTGAATGAGGCCGCCCGGCGGAATCAGCTCGGTCTGGTACGCGGAGCTGAATTCGCCGAGCCGCGACCCGAGCACCAGCACACGTTTGACGCGGGCCGCTTGCATGCGCGCGGCCAGGTCCACGTGGCTTCCGACCGCCCCGCTGACGCCGAGATAGCGCGGATCATCCTCCGACACGATGCCCTTGCCCCGCGGGGTCGACAGCACGGGCGCGTTGGTCCGATCGATCAATTTGCGGATTTGCGCAGCGGCGTGGCGGGCACCGTGACCAACCCACACCGCGAATGGCTCGCGCAGTCGATTGCACACTTCGGCCATGGTCGCGTCATTCGGCGCGACGTCGGTCGCCGCGAGCGTGAGCGCGGCTTGGGGAGCAGTGCGGGACTGTACGCCCAGCGGCAGGGCCACGTGGGCCACAAATCCGCGGCGACTGGCAAATCCGCGGGCGAGCGCGCGCAGGACCGTCGGCAGCTCGGCTTCGTGCTCGAGCGCGACTGCGTGGTCGAACAGGCCGCCCGGCGAATAGATGCCTGCGGCGAGCGTGTGATCATTGCTCTCTTGCAGCGAGAAGCGGCCGCGCCGCTCGCTGCCGGTGTAGCCAGAGACCAACAGCATTTTCGCGCCTTCCCAACGGGCCGCAATTGCGCCGGTCAGCGCATTGCTCAAGCCCGGGCCCGTGGTCGCAAATGCAATGACTGGGGCGTCGGTCGCCAGCGAGGCTTCGAGCGCCGCATAGGTCGCTCCGCTCTCATGCCTGAAATTGACGACCTGCAGAGGGGCGCGCAGCAAGCCCTCATAAAATGGCACGATCGATCCGCCGATCATGCCAAAGGCAAATTGCGCGCCCATGGCCACGAGCGCCTCGATCAGCGCGTCGGAGACGGTCTTTGGGAGCTCGACCTCCGAATCGATCAATTCGGGGCCGTGCGCGGCGAGATTGCGGGAATTGAGGATGATCGCAGCCATGGAATGCTCGATGTCAACCGTGTGAGGTAGTGTCCGTCAAAAGCAGTAAATCGGCTCACGCATGCATTTTCAGAGTGAGCCCGTAATCACGACCGCACGACCAGCGTTTGCGAACGCAACGCCGAGCGACTCGGCGCTTACATGGTCGTGCAGGGCGCTTACATGGTTGTGCAGGGCGATCGTGCAAGGTCTACGCGGCGCGTGAATGGTTCCCGCGGAGTGATCGCTGAAGTTCGAAATTGCAGCCATGGATTCACGAAGTTCAAACAGACCACCACGATGATGGTCGTACCCGCCGAGGGGATCCGGTTCAATCCGGACTTGCATTGGCGATCAGTGCCCTCAATCGCCAATGTGCATATCGCAGGCTCGCGTCGCGGCGAGCTGCGGGCCAGCGATCCCAAGCGTGTGGGATTCGCTCGATGCGATTCAAATCCGCTCGATCCGCTCCGTGGGGCGCACCGGCGTCGGACCCTCGATTGGAGCTACGTTCCTGCAACTGAGGCCGCCGACGAGCAGTGTCGTCGGTCCTCGAGGCTCGCCGTGTATCCCCTTCGTCCTAATACGCGGCGGGCGTGGCTAGACCGCTTGCGCGGTGTTCGCTGTCTATGATGGTTGCTGGTAAGACCGCGAACGTCGGTCCAAACACCTGGGTCTAGTTCCGGGTCTAGCACCCGCGAGCCCGAGAGCAATCGCGAGTGCGTCACGCTGTGATCCGCGAACGCACGGATCGCTCGAGCGGCCCAAAATCATTCCCGACACATGAGCCGTTCTGCTCCGCTCGGTGGACGAAAGGGCATGCGCCTCGCCGCCGAAAAAATTCCCGCTCGGCGAGACGC
>DATLLB010001070.1:0-3407 GCA_035538075.1 Enhygromyxa sp. | reverse complement strand
ACGCGGCGGCGATCGACCGACTGCCGCGAGCCCTCGTGGTGGTCGACATCTATGGTCAGTGCGCGGACTGGCAGCCGATCCTCGACGTCTGCGCGAAGTATTCGGTGCCGGTGCTCGAAGACGCCGCCGAGGCCCTGGGCGCACGCTATCAATCTGCGAGGCCAGCGGGCAGCTTCGGTCAGCTCGCGGCGATCTCGTTCAACGGCAACAAGCTCGTCACCTGTGGCGGTGGCGGCATGCTCGTCGGCGACGACGTCGATCAGATCGTACAGGCGCGCTGGCTCGCCGCTCAGGCTCGCGAGCTCGCGCCCCACTACGAGCACGTCACGCTCGGCTACAACTACCGGCTGAGCAACGTGCTCGCGGGCCTGGGCCTTGGCCAGCTCGGCCGCCTCGACGAGCTGGTCGCCGCCCGCCGGGCCAATTTTCAGCGCTACTGCGAAGGCTTGAGCGAGCTGCCCGGCGTCGAGTTCATGCCCGAGCCCGAAGGCTGGCGATCGACTCGCTGGCTGACGGTCATGCTGCTCGACCGCGAGCGATTTGGCCTCGATCCCGAAGCCCTGCGCGAGGCCCTGGCGGCGGCCGACATCGAAGCGCGTCCGGTATGGAAGCCCATGCACATGCAGCCTGCGTTCGCCGGCTGTCGGCGCATCGGAGGCGAGGTCGCCGAGGATCTGTTCGTGCGCGGGCTGTGTCTGCCGAGCGGCTCACAGCTGGGCGAGGCGGGGTGCCGACGCGTGATCGAGGTGATCCACGCCGCCCACCGTCGAGCGCGGCCGCGAGTCTCTCTCGCTAGCGCGCAGACTCTCGCAGCGGGAGGCGGTCCGCTTTGAATTCGATCGGCTTGGCGCAGCCCAGAACGGCGGCCGTGGCCACGCCGATCGCCGAGCCGATCGAGCCAGCCGCGGGTCGCAACCAACGGGTGTCTCGCAACCAGCTGGCCCTGCGTCGCGTCGCGCGGGTGTTAATCGACTTTGCCGTGCTCGCGCTCGCGCTGTGGGGCGGGTTTTCGCTGCGCTTCGACGGATCGATCCCGGCCGACTGGACGCAGCGGATGATCGACGTGATGCCGTGGGTGCTGATCAGTCAGTACCTCGCTCTGCATGCGTTCGATGTCCCGCGCTGCTCCTGGCGCTACCTCGGTCTGCCCGAGGTCCAGCGCACCGCGGCCGCGGTCGCGTCTGCAAGCGCGGTCCTGCTCGGCCTGCGACTGTCGGCGCCGACGCTGGCGAGCTCGATCCCCGCATTTGCCCAGACGCTGGTGCCGATCGGGGCGATCGCGGCCGATGCCATGCTCGCGTTCCTCGGGCTGTGCGGGGTGCGGGGCGTCGCGAGGATCGCGGGCGAGCGCGCCAACTTGGCCGCCGTGAAGGCTCAGCGCGATCCGGTCCGCATGTTGTTGATCGGCGCAGGCGAGGCCGGGGTCGCCGTCGCCCGCGAGCTCGCGCGGCGACCGAGCCACGCGCCGGTCGGCTTCCTCGACGACGACCCGGCCAAGCACGGCGTCCAGATTCACGGCCTGCGCGTGCTCGGACCGATCGATCGCCTCGCCGAGGTCTGCGAGCGCGAGCGCGTCGACGAGATCCTGATCTCGGTCGCGCGAGCCAGCGGCGCGCTGGTTCGGCGGGTCTCGGAGATCGGCGAGGCGCTCTCGCTGCCCGTGAAGATCATCCCCGGCATCGCCGAGCTGATCGACGGCAAGGTCTCGCTCGAGCGCGTCCGCCAAGTCGCGATCGAGGACCTCCTGCGTCGCGATCCGGTCTCGCTCGACGAGCTGGCGATCGCCCAGACCGTCCGCGCCAAGGTCGTGCTGGTCAGCGGCGCCGGGGGCAGCATCGGCAGCGAGCTGTGCCGACAGATCTGCCGCTACGCGCCGAGCCGGCTGCTGCTGGTCGAGCGGGCCGAGAACGCGCTGTTCGAGATCCACCGCGAGCTCGGGCGCAGCTTCCCCGCCGTCGAGCTGGTGCCGCTGCTGGTCGACATCACCGAGCGCGAGCGGCTGCGCAACGTGTTCGCCCGCCACCGCCCCGACCTCGTCGTCCACGCCGCTGCCCACAAGCACGTGCCGCTGGTCGAGGCCAATGCGCTCGAAGGCATCCGCAACAACGTCATCGGCGCAAAGGTCCTCGTCGATGCTGCCGTCGCCGCCGGGGTGCAGCGCTTCGTGCTGATCTCGTCCGACAAGGCGGTCCGCCCGACCAACGTCATGGGTGCCACCAAGCGCTGGGCCGAGCTGATCGTGCGCCACTACGGCAAGGGCCGCGGCATGCGCTATTGCTCGGTGCGCTTCGGCAATGTGCTGGGCTCGAACGGCTCGGTCGTGCCGCTGTTTCGCGAGCAGATCGCAAGTGGCGGCCCGGTGACCCTGACGGATGCGCGCATGACGCGCTATTTCATGTCGATCCACGAGGCGGCCGAACTGATCGTCCAGGCCGGCGCCATGGCTGAAGGCGGCGACATCTTCCTGCTCGAGATGGGGGAGCCGGTCGCGATCCGCGATCTCGCCGAGAATATGGTGCGGCTCGCCGGGCTGTCGGTGAAGGGGCCGGCCAACCCCACCGGCGACATCGCCATCGTCGAGACAGGGGCCCGCCCCGGCGAGAAGCTGTTCGAGGAACTGTTCTACGATCCGGCCAACGCCGTGCGTACCAGCCAGCCGAAGATCCTGCGCAAGCCCGCTGCCCGCGGCACCGACGGCCTCGACGAAGCCCTGGCCGCGCTCTGCGCCGCACTCGCCGCCGACAATGAGGTGGAAGCGCGCCGGGTGCTGTTCGAGCTTGTCGAAGCCCCGGCGCGCCTGGAGGTCAGCTCGCAAGAGCCGTGAGTTTGGTCTTCAGTGTATCCACTGCCGGCTTCAGCACATCGCCGACGCCCGGAATGGCCATGACCCGGTCAATCATCGGATTGATCGTCTGCATCAGCGGAGCAACCATGCTGGTGACTGCCGCCTTCTGCTCGGTCGTGGCCTGGCCGATGGCCGAGACCACCGGAGTGAGCGCCGTGGAAACGCTCTCGAGCCTCGGCAGCGCCGCCTGAGCCGAGGCGGCGTCCGTCACGCCCTCCATCGTGGTGCGGAGCGTGCCGAGCTGGGTGCTGATCTCGCGGCCGACGTCTATGCCGCCGATGGTCAGGTTCGGCGCCGTGGTGACGTTGGTAGAGGTCGCCGCTGGAGGCGCCTGCGTGGTCGAGGTCGCGGCCGGAGGCGCTTGCGTGGTCGTGCTCACCGGCTGGGTCGGCCGGCCGAGGAAGTACCAGAGCAATCCCAGGATCGCGAGCAGTGGGATGAGCCAGTAGAGCCAGCGCATGCCGGATCCGGTGTCGACCGCCGCCGAGGCGGAGCGCGTCGCACTGGATGCGGCGCTGCTGGCCGTGCGCGTGGCCGAGGCTGCGGCCCCACGGACCTGGTC
>DATLLB010001069.1:0-8836 GCA_035538075.1 Enhygromyxa sp. | reverse complement strand
CGGCCTGCTGGTGCTCTCGGCGACCGGGCAGATCTCGAGCTGAAAGACCCCTCCGGGGGGCACCACGGACGGCGGCAAACTACGTGCCCTCGAGCGAGCGAAGCTCGCGGCGCGACCGAAAGCGGCCGCGGGGGGCTAAGTCCGACTCAGCCGCAGTTGACCCCGTCGACGGGGACCCCGTTCTTCTTCCACATCGAGACCGACGGCGGATCGGTCGCGTTGTTGATCTCGGCGTCGAAGTTGATGGTGCACGGGTAGATGCCGAGCGCGTCGTAGCTCGCGAAATTGATGGTGCCGGTGCCGGACTCGGGCATGCCGTGCGGGTTGGCGAGGTTCATCGGGCAGAAGCCCTGCTGCCAGACCAGCGCCTCTTCGATGGCCCAGCCCATCGGGATGCTGATGTCGAAGGTGTCGAAGCCAGGCTTGTAGAGGACCATGCGCGTGCAGGTGGGCTCGTCGTTGCTGACGCGGGTGATGATGATGCGGTCGGGGACGCCGGGCATGATCACGGCCGTGTAGGTCGCGTTGTCGTCGGTCGGCTCGCCATCGCCATCGCCATCGCCATCGCCATCGCCGTCGCCATCACCGTCCCCGTCGCCATCACCGTCGCCATCCCCATCACCGTCGCCATCACCATCACCGTCTCCGGTGGGGTCGCCATCGCCGTCCCCGGAGGGATCGCCGTCGCCGTCCCCGGTCGTGTCGCCATCGCCGTCCCCGACCACGTCCTCCCCGCCACCCTCGTCGTCGCCTGAACAGGCCGTGAGGGGGAGCATCAGGGTCAGCGCCAGGAAGCAGTCAGTCGCAAGCGAGCGGGTCATTCGCTGGATGGTACAGCAGTTGTTATCGTCCGCGCGACATGGCCGAGCGCGAACCCGAGAACGCGGAGCAGGGCAAACCGAAGGTGGCGAGTGAGCAGCGCGGGCTGTTCGAGTCGCCGTGGACGTACTTGCTGATCATCCCGGTGATCGTGGTGGTGTGGTTGGTGATCACCAACAGCCGCGAGAACTCGCGCTTCGCCGACGTGGCGCCGGAGGCCGCGACGGTCGCCGAGCACCCGCTCGCCGACGCCGACACCGACGCGTTCGCAGCCGCGATCGCCAAGGTCTGGGCCGGGCAGTCGGTCGATCGCAGCACGCTGCCAGCGCGGCTGGGCGAGCCCGGGCAGGCCGTCTACGTGGCGTTTCGTGCGGACGGCAAGCGCCTCTATCACCTGTGGCGCTTCCCCAAGGACGTGGCTTCGGGCGGGACCATGTGGGACGTGCTCGTGCAGGCGCTCGAGGATGGCCGCCGCGGGCTCGGCGATGACTTGGCCAAGGTCAATCGCCTCGAGATCGCGCTGACACACTCGTATCGCCAGCTCGACTACAAGGACAAGGATCAGCGCAAGCTGCTGTTCGACGAAGACCCCCACAAGGTGCCCTATCACATGGGCGTCCGCGGCCTGCGAATCGAGCACGACAAGAAGGTCAGCAACCACTCGCCGACCTGGCTGCTCGCCTCCAACCGACGCGTGCGCAAGCAGATGGAGAAGGTCCGCAACGAGTGGCAGCTGACCGAGGAGCAGTTCGCCGAGTCGACCTTCTCGACCTTCGAGGCCGATCAGGTGCTGGTGCGGCTCGACAAAGATCCGATGGAGGCCGTGGTCATGTTCCGCGGCAACCGAGTGGTCGACATCGAAGAGGTCACGCAGGCCAACACCGAGGCGCTCGCGCGCGGGATGATGGACTGGCTGATCAACAACGTCCACGACGATGGGCGGCTGACCTATCACTACTATCCGTCGACCGGGGAGGAGGACCCCGGCAACAACATGATCCGGCAGTGGATGGCGACCAACGCGATGATCCGCTGGGCCTACGATCGCAACGATCAGGCGGTGTTCGACCTGGTCGAGAAGAACATCGACTACAACCTCTCGAAGTTCTTCCACTACGAGCGCAACCGCCAGCGCGTGCAGATCGCCGAGGGCGAGCCGATTCCTGCGGACGTGCTCGGCATCATCAACGAGAAGGGCAAGGTCAAGCTCGGCGCGGTCGCGCTCGCGGGCATGGCGATGTGGCTGCACCCCAAGCGCGAGAAGTGGATGCAGGAGATCACCGCGCTGCAGCACATGGTCGACTACCTGTGGCACGACGACGGATCGTTCAGCAGCTTCTATGCCGGCTCCGACAAGGAGTTCTTCAACTTCTATCCGGGCGAGGCGATGTTGTGGTGGGCGACGATCTACGCGGAGACCAAGGATCCCGCGCTGCTGGCCAAGTACAAGAAGTCGTTCGAGTACTTCCGCGAGTGGCACCTCGAGCCCAAGAACCGCAACCCCGCGTTCGTGCCCTGGCACCTGCAGGCCGACTATCAGATCTATCTGGCGCTCGGTGAGGACGAGGCCGAGTTCAAGGCCGATCTGGTGAAGTTCATGTTCGACATCGCCAACTGGCTGGTCGAGAACATGCAGCAGTGGGAGGACGGCGAGTGGCTGTACCCCGACGAGAAGGGCCAATTCTACGCGCCCGAGCAGAAGTGGGGCGTCCCGCATGCGAGCTCGACCGGCGTGTATCTCGAGGGCTTGATCGACGCGTGGCAGCTCGCGCGTGACCTCGGCGAGGACGACAAGCGCGAGTACTATCGCGTCGCGATGCTCCGTGGCGTCCGCAGCATGATGCAGCTGCAGTTCGTCGACGACGTCGACATGTACTACGTCGGCGCCAGCAACCATAAGTACGTGCAGGGCGGGATCCGGACCAACATCTTCGACAACAAGATCCGCTGCGACAACGTCCAGCACCCGCTGATGGGCATCATCAAGATCCTGCGCATGTTCAAAGCGGATGAGTACTCCGGTGCGGAGTAGGCGATAAAGCGCCCGCCTCGCAGCGTGGTCGCGGCCTCACCGCATGCTAACCATGCTCACCATTTTCTGCCCGTAGCTGCTCGAATTCAGCCGCTGCTGGAAAGCTCGGGGCGCGAGGAGTACACACCCGAGCGTGAGCAGCACCGCGTTTACCTTCGACACCGAGGACGTCTTCTTCACTTACTTCGACCAGCTGCGCATCCACGAGCAGCTCGGTGCGACGCAGAAGTACGGCGAGTTCGACCGCGACACGTACGAGGCCACGGTCCAGGAGGCTTACAAGTTCGCGCGCGAAGTGATCGCGCCGCTCAACGCCAATGGTGATCGACAGGGCTGCTCGCTCGATGCAGATGGTAACGTGACGCTGCCCGACGGCTACAAGCAGGCCTGGGAGGCGATGCGTGAGGGCGGCTGGACGGCGCCGCGGGCCGACCCGGAGATCGGTGGCTCGGGCATGCCGTCGGTGGTCGGTGCGTTCCTCAGCGAGTGCAACTCGGGCGCGTCGATGGCCTTCCAGATGTACGTGGGTCTGTCCTCGGCGGCCGCGCGAGTGATCCACAAGTACGCCCCGGAGCACCTCGCCTCGCCGGTTGCGACCAAGCTGTTCTCGGGTGAGTGGGGCGGGACCATGTGCTTGACCGAGGCCGGCGCGGGCTCGTCGGTCGGTGACAACCGCACGCGCGCGACCCCGGGTGGCGATCAAGGCGTGTGGCTGCTCGAGGGCGAGAAAATCTTCATCACCGGCGGCGACTCCAACCTCGTCACCAACATCTGCCACCTGGTGCTCGCGCGCACGCCCGGCTCGCCCGAGGGCACCAAGGGCCTGAGCTTGTTCTTGGTGCCCAAGTACTGGTTCGACGTCGAGACGCTCGATCTCGGTGAACGCAACGGGGCGCACGTGCTCAAGCTCGAGCACAAGATGGGCATCAACGGCTCGGCGACCTGCGTGCTCGGGCTCGGCGTGCGTGGCCCGTGCAAGGCGTGGATGGTCGGCAAGGAGCACGAGGGCATGCGCCTGATGTTCGACATGATGAACGAGGCGCGCATCGGCGTGGGCCTGCAGGGGCTCGCGGCCGGCTCGGCGGCGTTTCAGTACGCGCGCCACTACGTGCACGAGCGCATCCAGGGCGCGCCGCTCAAGCACATGCGCGATCCCAACGCCAAGCGCGTGCCGATCGTGCAGCACCCGGACGTGCGGCGCATGCTGATGAACCAGAAGGTGCTGGTCGAGACCGTGCGAGCGATGTCCTATCGCGTGTGCATGCTCGCCGACCTGGCCGAGTCGCACGCGGACGAGGATTACCGTGCGCGCCTGAATCGTCGCGTCGATCTGCTGGTGCCGATCGTCAAGTCGATGGGCACCGACCTCGGCTACGAGGCCGCGGTCACCGGCGTGCAGATCTACGGCGGCTACGGCTACACGCAGGAATTCCCGGTCGAGCAGCTGGTCCGCGACGCCAAGATCCAGTCGATCTACGAGGGCACCAACGGCATCCAGGCGCTCGATCTGCTCGGTCGCAAGATGCGGATGGAGGGCGGCCGCCTGTTCATGGAATGGATGCAGGACGCCAAGGCCGAGATCGAGGCCGCGCAGTCCGAGGGCTTCGGTGCGCAGGCGACCGAGCTCGGCAAGGCGATCGACGCGGTCGCGGCCGCGGCCATGCACATCGCCGGGGTCGGGCAGAAGGACATCGATCACGCGATGCTCCACGCGGTCCCGTTCATGCAGGCGTTCGGCTACGTGGTGCTCGGGCAGGAGGCGCTCGATCAGGCGCGCGTGGCCAAGCGCAAGATCGCGGCCTCGGGTGAGACCGCGTTCTTGAAGGGCAAGCTGCTCAATCTCGACTACTTCACGGCGACCTTCCTGCCGCACGTGGTCGCGACCAGCAAGTCGATCCGCACGGCCGACATCAGCTGCCTCGATCCGGCCCTGTTCGCCGCGAACTGAGCCTGCATGCGGTAGCGGCCGCGGGGGGGCAAGTCAGACCCCCACCGTGGGGTCACCACGTCCGACCCAAAGTCAGCTTGCCCAGAGCGAGCGAAGCGAGCGGGCGCATGCGGTAGCGGCCGCGGGGGGCAAGTTAGAAGTCGAGGCCGACCAGCACACAGGCGGCGGCGGGGTCGGCCTCGCAGATGTTGTTGATGCACGAGGCGTCGACCGGGCACACCGAGTCGGCGCCGCAGCCGTCGCCGATGTCGAAGCGCTCCTGACAGGTGAAGTCCTTGCCGCCGTCGCAGTAATTGCCTGGGCCGCACATGAAGCCCTCGTAGCAGGGCTCGCCCACCGCAGGCATCAGCTCGCACTGCAGCGCTTCATAGTTGCACACGAGCCCGAGCGAGCCCGGTCCGCACAGGTAGCCCTCGTCGAGCGTGCAGGCATCGCCGAGCTCGGGCAGCGCCTTGCAAATTCGCTCGCCGCTGCCGCTCGAGTCGAGGCCACAGTAGCTGCCGTCCTCGCAGGGCAGCTGCTGCCAGTCGAACTCGCAGGTGCTGCCGAGTGGGATCGGCACGACGGTCGCGACGCAGACGTTCGAGACGCAGGTCGAGCCCTCGGCACAGTTGTCCCCCAAATCGGATCGCTGGCACTCGGAGCCCGGACCGAGGTTGCCCTTGACGAGCGGGCACACGCGCGGGTCGAAGGGCGCTTGGGCGCTCGCCTCATTGGGGCCGAGGCACTTCCACTGTGACCACGTCGCGAGCAGCTGCCCGGCGCACTCGGCGTTCCAGCTCGCGCCGCCGTCGAGCCGCTCGTCGATCTCGGTCTGGTAGTGCTCGCTCAGATTTTGGATGCAGTCGTCCTCGCTCGAGTAGTTGTCCGAGCCCGCGCACTCGCACGCGAGCAGGCTCTTGCAGGCCTGCCGAGCGAAGGCCTCCGCGGCGTCCTCGACCGCGATCGGAGCCGGGGGCTGCTCCTGCTCGTCTTCGGGCTTGCAGCCGAACACGCTGGCGACGACGAGGCTCAACAGAGGCAGGGCGCGCAAGGACGAAGTCATGGCGCGAGGGTAGCAAGCGGAATCGCGGCGCGGGTAATCTGCGCGCGTGGTCAAGCCCAACAACCCGAAGCGCAAGCGCAAGCACAAGCGCTCCAAGCGAAGCCGCCGGCCCAAAGCTGGATCGCGGCCGGGCGAGCTGGTGCTGGCCGAGTCGGTCGTGCCCGTCACTGCGCGGGTGTTCGACTACGGTCCCGACAGCTATCGCGAGTGGGAGCCCAAGCTGAGCGAGCTCGGCAAGCCGCCGCCCGAGGTCCCGGTCCGCTGGATCGACATCCACGGGCTGTCCGACAAGGCCGTGCTCGAGGCGCTGGGGTGTGGTTTCGCGATTCACCCGCTGGCGCTGGCCGACATCGTCAACGTCGGGCAGCGGGCCAAGGTCGACGCCTACGAGCACAACCACGTGATCATCATCCACATGGTCCGGCTGCTCGAGAACAACGGGACCGACTTCGAGCAGGTCAGCATCGTGATCGGCGATCGCTTCGTGCTGACCGTGCAGGAGTGCAACGACGAGCACGACGGCGACGTGTTCGAGCCGCTGCGCAACCGCATCCGCGAGAAGCTCGGGCTCGTGCGCACGATGGGCGCCGACTATCTGGTCTACGTGTTGCTCGACGCGGTCGTCGACGCCTACTTCCCGGTCGCCGATCGCATCGGCGCGAGCTTCGAGGAGCTCGAGCGCGAGATCATCGAGAGCGGCGGTGACCGCAACGATCTCAACCGCATCCACGAGCTGCGCGGCGAGCTACGCGACTTCGAGCGGCCGGTGCGACAGATGCAAGCGCTGCTGACGACCCTGCTGCAGGGGGCGCAGACGCCGATCTCGGAGGGCGTGCGGGTGTGGCTGCGCGACGTCTACGACCACGTGCTGCAGGTCCGCGAGCAGCTCGATCGCATGCGCGAGTCGGCGACCGCGTTGATGGAGCTGCACCTCTCGACCGCCAACAACAAGATGAACGAGGTGATGAAGCTGCTGACGGTGATGGCCAGCGTGTTCATCCCGCTGACCTTCATGGCTTCGATCTACGGGATGAATTTCGACTACATGCCGGAGCTGCGCTGGAAGTGGGGATATCCGGCGGTGATCGTGCTGATGGCCTCGGTCGGGACCGGCTTGTTCGTGATGTTCAGGCGACGGAATTGGCTATGAAGAATCAGTCGTCTTCCCACTGTGCGAGCTTGCCGAGGTGGATCGTGCGGGTCCCGACCGGCGCGACCGGATCGATGGTCTTGCCGATGACGACGCCTTTGTACGGGGCCTGATACTCGCCGACGATCTCGCCGAACAAGTTGACGATGCGAGCGATCAGATCGCCCTCGCGCACGCGCTCGAGCAGCTCGGGGAACACCTCGAGCAGGCCGCCGTGCTCGGTGTAGAGCCAGCTGGACTCGCTGCACAGCGGCGGGCGGCTGCGCAGCGCGAGCGGGCGCGCGAGCATCTCGAGGTGGCGGGCGATCCGGCGCAGGGCGGTGGTGGCTCGCTCGACGATCTCCGGCTGCAGCACCTGCGGGGCGCCGAGCTCGAGCGTGACGCCAGGGATGCCGAGCGCCTGCGCGGCGCCGCGGAGCGTGCGGGGGTTGGGCGGCTTGTGCAGGACCAGATCGGGCTTGGCCGCGACGCCGAGCTCGACGGTCAGCGGCTCGTCGAGGTTGACGCGCGCGTAGACGGGGTTGGTGCGGCCGGGCCCGGCCGTGTGCAGATCGACGAGGAAGTCGACGCGGGTCAGGAAGTGCTCGCGGAGCTTGCCGATCCACAGCTGCGAGTCGGTGCCGCCGTCCTTGCCGGGGAACAGACGGTTGAGGTCGCGGCCGTCGGAGAAGCCGCGGCGGCGGAGCAGGAAGCCGGGGATGTTGACCACGCTGATCGCCACGACGGTGCCGCGCAGGCGCTTGGGATCGAGGCCATGCACGAAGCGGTGCACGGCCGGGATCCCGTTGAGCTCGTTGCCGTGGATGGCCGCGGTCACGCCGAGCACCGGGCCCGGCTCGCTGCCGCGCACGACCAGCACGGGCACGCGCAATGGTTGGCCGGCGGGGTCGCGGAACAGCTGCAGGTGCAGGTTGTGACGGGTGCCGGGGGGCAGGCTGGCGAGCTCGAGCTTGGTGACGATCTTCGGCGGACCGTCGCGCTTGGGCAGGGCCGGCGGCGCGGGGCGGGGCGGTGGGACCGTGCTCACTCGGCCATCGTGCCAGACATCACGGCGGTCTTGGGCGCTCGGGAGGAATGTCCGCCGCAGCTCGGGCGTCGGCGCGGCACATGAGTGAGAACGCCCAAACTTCGCCTTCCTGGACCCGCACCTGGCTCGGCCCGCAATTGCTCGGTCGGACGCTGATCGCGGTCGCAGTGATCGCCTCGACCTCGATCGCCGCCTCGGCGTGGTTCGAGGTCAAGTCGCCGCGCGACACGATCCGCGTGACCGGCTCGGCGACCAAGCGCATCGTCTCGGATCTGATCGAGTGGGACTCGACGATCCGCCACACGGCCGAGCGCCAGGCCGACGCCTATCGAGCGGTGCGGGCCGACGTGGACACCACGCTGGCGTATCTGCAAAAGCAGGGCATCGACGCGGCCGACATTCGCGTGTCGTCGGCCACCGTCAACGCCTACTACGAGCTCGAGTACGAGCAGATCGGCACCGAGGCGGTCTCGCACAGCCGGCTCGCCGGGTACACGGCGTCGCAGACGATCACGGTGACCAGCAAGCAGGTCGAGCTGGTCGAGCGAGTCTCGCGGGAGGTCACGGCGCTGCTCGACCAGAACATCCCGATCGAGTCGTCGGCGCCGCGTTACCACTACACCGGGCTCGAGGATCTCAAGGTCGAGATGCTCGCGGCCGCGGCCGCGGATGCTCGGCAGCGGGCCGACGAGATCCTGGCCGCAGCCGGTGATGCGGAGCGCGGGGCGTTGATCGACACGCACATGGGCGTGATCAACATCAACCCGGCGAACTCGTCGGCGACCTCGTAGGTCACGTGGACGATCGTGATGATG